>JALAGN010000002.1 GCA_022712415.1 Spiroplasma sp.
AATGTTCCTATGGGGATTCAAATTTATACATTAGCGATGTATGAAGTTGAATTTGTCGAAAAAGAGTTAAAAAAATTCAAATTGGATAAACACCAATTTTTATATTTAATTATTCCGTTTGTTTTTCCGGGAATTGTGCAAAGCACAGCAGCCCAATATTTTAATGTTAATAAATCAACCGCGGGGCGGATGTTTGTTAAATTAGAGAAAAAAGGGTACTTAAGTCGTGAGAAAGCAACAAACGAACGTGACTTTAACATTTATTTAACTAAGGAAGGCGAAACCTTAAAGGATGCTATATTTCAATCTGTGCAACATTATGAAGACATTATGTTGCAAAATTTTGAAAACAAAGAAGAATTACGCAACATTGTCAATGACATGTTTAATTCTACAAGAAAAAGCCGAAAAGAAGGGGGGTACAAAAACCTATGAAACATGATAAAGAAATAGAAGATAAAGAAAATAAAAAAGCTAAGAAAAGTAAAAAAGAAAAAGGCGACAAGAGAGAAAGTTGATTCAAGGGTTACGGTGAAGCGACAAAAGCTGAACTTGAAGGCCGCATTGGATCAAGTGTCAAACGTTTAATTAAGTTTATTGGTCTTGCCATTATCCCGATTATTTATGCCGTTGTTTGTATTTTAGCTTTCTGAAACCCAATTGAAAACATTGGAAAAGCTAATGTAACATTCATCGACCAAGAGGGAGAAGTATTACTTGCGACTCATAAAAAACTAGGTGATGATTTTGACAATTACATCGTTTATGTTGATCCAACCGCCGAAGTTAAAGCAGAAACTGATATACATGATTATGATTTTGTATCAGCATTGTTAGAAAGTAGCACTGATGAAACTGGTGCCGTAACTTATGTGCAAAAACATGATTATTCTTTAAAAGATAAAGATGCATTGAATAAAAGATTAGTTGCTTGAATGGCACTTGATCACGATAACGGGAAAGAAGAAGGCGAATTTGCCATCTCAACCAATATTTCAGATGATGGAGCTGTTGGTCTGGACGATATATCAAAAATTGAAAAATTAGGTGGAATTCCGTCAATTGATAAAACAACAATCAATTATGTATACTGCATATCTGGATTTAATTTTTTAGTTGCATCCGGAATTTTAAAAAGTAATGATGCCGGGAATGATTTAGAAGCAAAAACATTCTACACTGACGCATTGACTGAACAAAAAATTGTCTTCTCAAACGTCCATTATCAAGAATGAGAAAACAAAGGTCAAGATACATGACATTCTTACAAATCGTATATTCAAGCTAAAGTTAGTGAAAAATATTTCAGATCAACTTTAGACTTGATTAACTATTATTACTACATTATTCAGTTTATTGCCGACGAAATTGCAGGTGGAAATATGAATGAAATGCAAATTTTATTTCTATTACAAAACGTATTCAAAAGCATGAATCAATTGCAACGTCTTGAAAAAAATAACGTGCAAATTTGAACAACCTTTGCTCGTAACTTTATTTTTGGTTACTACATGAATACCATTAATGAATTTAAACAAGCTATCCCTGTGCAATTGCTTGAAAAAACTTTAGGTGAATTCGAAGCTAACGCACCTGATGAAATCAAAGAAATTATTGAAATGATCAATGGAACTGACATTGCTCAATTGTTAGGACCAGATTCAAAAGCAATCACTGTCGATATTGAAGGGGTTGAAAATGGAATCTACGGAATCGGGTTAGGGGAATTCTTCCTCCTAATCGGATTGTATGTTGGAACATTGATGCATACCTTTGTGTACGACCGCGCTAAACGTGGGGGTGCCAAAGTTAAACATTCGCAATGATACTTAGCAAAACTAACTACAATGGCGTTAACCGGAGCAATCCAAGTGACACTGTTAACTCTCGTACTCTTGCCTTGTGGTTGATACCAACTAGGAGTCGCACGAATGTTCGAGCTATGGGGCGCCTTGCTCTTGATTGACTTTACGTTTAAAGTAACGATCCAAGCAATTTGATTTAGTGTCAAGGACGAAACGATCGGAAAATTCCTGTGTGTTATTTACATGGTTATTAACTTGTCGTCAGGATGAGGAACATTCCCATCATTCATGCAATTTGGCTTCTTCAATGCCATCTCACATGTTGCCGAATACACTTATGCCTTGCATATTATTGGAATTGTTTGCTACGGAGGAAATTATGGCGGTGACTGAGCTTATGCCTTACAAAATGTTGGTTACTTGTTAGTCTTCATTGCTGTCTTATTTACTTTTGGATTCTTTATGAGTATTTTACGAAACCGTGAAATGCACTACGGAACATACCGCAAACGTCATTTATTGGAAGGGTTCGAAGCCTTGGGACACACTGATCTGAAAGATGATTTTGTTGCTCACGGATGAAAAGGAATTCCCAACGATGTTGTCATGGATGACATGGTGCAATACATGCGTGTTCACCATCCGTTTGAAAAACAATTCAAACGTTACAAAAATAAAAACCATCCACGACCAATCAAACCAAATTATACTGATGATGACATCATGACAAGAAATGATGACGTCTTAGCTTAGTGAGAAATGTATTTCAATTTTGAAATACATTTTTTTTATTTCAAAATTGGTCCGGGTAGGCTTTGTTAGCAATGTTATAATTATTTATGGTGGTGATTACTCGTGAAAGTCGAAAACAATTCAAGATTACAAAGCAAAATCAGTAAGCACTCAGAGCATATATTTAATATTTCAAAATTATCAAACGAAGCATTGTTAGAAGAACTGCTTTTAACTAAAGTCGGGGAAGCGAAGTCGCGAAAAAAACGCATTGCTAAGTTTGGAATTAACATGACAGCGCGTCGTAAATTTAACTGGTTTAAAGTTATTTTAGAACAATGCATTCAACCATTTAACCTTGTCATGTTTTGTTTAATCATTCTTGATATGGTAACATACTTTGTTATCAAGAAAGGTGAGAATGAAACATCAGATATAATTTCTGCTGCCGTGTCAGGAGTTATTTTGTTATTAACTTTTACAATCTCTTTAATTGAAGGTTACAACTCCTTTAAGGTTGACCGCCAAACGAACGATATCGTTGCCAACCACTTTTCCATTTTAAAAAAACCAATTGAAGATTTAAATGATATTCACTTTGAAAATTTACAATCCCAATTAGAAATTATCACGTACGGAAAAATTACAATCGGAGATGTCATCTTATTAAAACCAGGTGATATTGTTCCGGCTGACATGCGAATTATTTGAGAAAATAATTTTGCTGTTGACGACAATTATATTCGCGGCAAAATGGTTCGTGTTAAAAAAGAAGCTTCGTACTTTCCAGCAGAATATATTTATGATTTAAGAAATATTGTGATCTCACATTCAACTGTGACTGACGGAGTAGCGTTAGCTGTTGTTGTTGCGATTGGAAAACATAAAATTTCCAATGCGTTCTCACGTCAAATTGAAAAAGAGTCAACCGTTTTTTATCACAGAGGTTTAAAAAAAATTACGTTCTTTGTGATGCTAAGCACCTTAATTATTTTTCCGATTAGTCTAGTGTCAGTTTATTTTTCAGCGATGGAAAAGGGAGTCGAAGTTTTTATTGAGTCCGTCATGTATTCGATTACAATTGTCGTCGCACTGATTCCTGAATCGTTGCCCGCTGTTGTCGCTTTTAACTTGCAGCACGGGAACAAACACATCTTAAATGAAAAAGTAATTATTAAAAATGTTGAAGCTGTGCAAGACTTAGGTGCGGTTGATATTTTTGTCACCAACAAGACCGGGTCAATTACAAAAGACCGTCCGCTGCTTGTTAACTGAGTTGACATCTACAACGAAAAAAATGAAACGGTTTTGAATCGAGCATACCTCAACGCTCACTTTCAATCCTCAATCTATTATCACTTCGAGCAAGCGATTCTTGATTTGTTTGATAATAAAGAAGAACTTGTTAGCGACTTCAAAGTAATTCGAACAAAAAGAATTTTAGAGTCCCAACAAAAAAATGGAAGTGTCGTTATTGAACGTGATGGCATCATGTATCAAATTGTTGTGACATCGTTTGAACAAATTGGTGAGTCGTTGGAATACTATAACGACCGCGGAACAATTGTTGAAATGAATCCAGGATTAATTGCATCAATTCAAAAAATGGGACACGACTATGTTGTCGCTGGATACCGTCCGCTTGTAGTTGCTTCCAAAATTATTACAGATGAAAATTTAGTTAACAACGATGATATGATGTTCGAAGGACTTTTAGTTTTCCAAGATCAATTACGTGATGACATTTATGATGCACTCCGCATGTTTGAAAAATATAATATTGATTTTAAAATTTTATCAGGTGACTCGTTGGATATTGTAAAACATGCTGCGACTCAAATTGGTTTAAAAAATATTAATACAATTACAGGTGAACAACTTTCTGAAGTTCCAGTGAGTGAGTTAAATATTTTAATTAAAAATATTAATGTCTTTGCGAAGCTATCTTCAATTCAAAAATCATTAATCATTCATGACTATATTAAGTTAAATAAAGTTGTTGCCTATGTTGGAGATGGTGTCAACGATGTCTTGGCAATTAAAAAAGCGGACGTTGGGATTACACCAAACTCATCAACACCGTTGGCGAAAAAATTTGCTGACATCATTGTCGTTGACAAAAACTTAACGAACTTTGACGGAGCGATTAAGTGAGGGCGAATAACTTTTTTAAATACTTTAAAATATATTAAGCTTTCGATTGCAACTAACTTAGGATTATTTTTTGCATTATTGATTTCCAATATTTGTTTACCATTCTTTCCGTTGTCATCGACACAGTTGTTGCTGCAAAATTTATTTATTGACTTTGCGAACATTGCTTTTATGATGGACAGTGTTTCAAAAGAGAGTGTTAAGAAATCAATTAAGTGGAAGACGAAGTCAATCATTCATTTTGTTTTAATTAATTCACTCGTCCCGGCGATCTTATCGTTTGTTAACTTAATGATTGTTGCTTATGGTTTTGGTTGAGCAACCGGTGACGGAATTGGTTACAGTGATATGATGGCGCACAAAGTTCAAACTACAATGTACATTGAAACTTTTATCACACGAATCACTTCAATTTTTATTTTACGAACTGATCAAATATTATTATGAAAAGATCGACCACGTTGAAAATTTACAGTCGTGATGTTATCTGTTTTATTTATGTTAATTATGATTCCATACATTCCTGAATGTAACACAATGTTAGAAATGGTTCCACCTGATCCAATCTGATGATCGGTCATGCTCGGAATCTTTGCCGCGACAATTTTATTTGAGTCGCTCGTTAAAGTCGGTTACAAAAAAATATTTAAAATGTGATTTTAAAAAAATGACAATGAAAAAAATTATCACTTGCGTGATAATTTTTTATTTGTAGGTATTTCATTTTGCAATTAAATTTGTTCCGTGCTCGACTAACGAAATATTTTTT
The DNA here is from genome assembly GCA_022712415.1 of Spiroplasma sp. GTDB lineage: Bacteria > Bacillota_I > Bacilli_A > Mycoplasmatales > Mycoplasmataceae > JALAGN01. The sequence continues at coordinate 5,461 of JALAGN010000002.1, forward strand.
TGGTAATCGTGATTGAAAACTTCAGTGTAAATTAAATCAGAAATAATTAGTTGCGCAATTTTTGAAGAGATTGCTGTAATCCGTTGCGATTGTTCGTAAGTCACGAAGGTGAGAACCTTTGTGACTTTTTCTTTTTGTGAAAAGTTTTTGTTCGATGTAAAAACAACAGAAGGGATTTCATATTCATAACAAGCATCAATTAAAAATCTAATTTCTCTTGTCTGACAATTTTTTGAAAACATAATGACAAGATCGTCCTTGGTCAACATCGGAATGTTCAACAGTTGAATGTGAATGTCTTCATAAAAAATAACATTGAATCCAATCTTAATTAAGTTTGTCGCTAATTCTTGACAAGCTCTTTTCGATGAACCAACTCCAAACAAAATAATTCGCGGTGAAATTAAAATACGTTCCACAATTCATTGAATTACATCAAGGTCAATGTCAGTCAAAGTTTCTTTGATGGCGTATGAGTGGTACGTATTCAAGTTAACAATGTTAGCACTCAAATTATTTTCTGAAATGATTTGGTAGTTGTCTTTAATCTCTGACATTTTTTCTTGCGCTTTAATCTGCATTTTTTTCAGAGAAGGGTAATCAAGTTTTCGTGCTAACCGAGTAATGGCAGATGTTGAACAGTTTGCCGCTTTCGCAATTTCTTGCGTCTTATATTCGATAAAAAGATCTGGTTTGTCATTAATTCAGTTTAGCAAATATTCTTCAGTGGCAGTCAACTTAACGTTGGCTGTAAACAATTTTATGGAATTCATTTTCAAAACCTCCGTACTAAAATCATAGCATTTTAAAAATCATTTACAAGATATTTATTTTTATTAAAAATAAATTTTAATGATTAATAATTAATTTGAAGGGAGGTTAATATGAATTTAAACGATTTAAAAAATAAATTAGTTATTTCTTGTCAAGCAGTTGATGATGAACCACTAAACGATGCTTACGTCATTGCCAAGATGGCATACGCTTGCGTTGCCGGTGGAGCTGAAATTTTACGAATGAGTCAAGTTGATCACATTACGAAAGCAAAAGAACTTGTTGATGTTCCCATTATTGGTTTAATCAAAAAACATTATGACAATAGTGAAGTTTTCATCACACCAACAATGCAGGAAATTGATGCCTTAGCAGAAATCAAAGTTGATGTGATTGCGCTGGACGCAACATTACGCCCAAGGCCAGATGGTAAAACAATTGATGAATTAATTGTCGCTGCGAAAAATAAATATCCTAATCTTTTATTTATGGCTGACTGTTCCAGTGAAGAAGATGTTAAACACGCTAACGAATTACCATTTGATTTAATTGGGACAACACTTCGTGGTCACACCAAAGAAACAAACGGCAAAAGCAATATTGCCGATGATTTCGCTTTTATTAAAACCATTTTAAATTTCGTCACAAAACCACTAATTGTGGAAGGCGGGATTTGAGAACCGGCACAAGTGAAAAGAGCTTTTGCTGTTGGTGCATCAACAGTCGTTGTTGGGAGCGCCATTACGCGACCTAAATTAATTGTCGAACATTGAATGAAAGAAATTAAATAGAAAGGGGTTGTAATAATGAACAAATTAAAAAGAACAAAAAATAATGATCTTAAAACGAGTGACGAAAATATTAAACTCGAAAATCATAAATCCAAAGCAATGTCAAAAGTCATGGCAGTGCTTCAAAAATTTGGCCGTGGTTTAATGTTACCAATTTCCATTCTACCGTTTGCCGGAATTCTATTAGGAATTGGTGGAGCGATTAGTACCAACGTCACAACCGAAGTTGGTCAAACAGTCGGGGGAATTTTTCAAGGAATGAGTAACGTCATCTTTGCTAACTTACCAATTTTATTTTGTATTGCGATTGTCATTACATTTACTGGTGAAAGTGGTGGTGGTGCTTTTATGGCTGTGATTTCATATCTTGTCTTCACAGCATCGCAAACCATTTTTATTCACCAACCAGATGGTGAGTTTCATGATGTAATGTTATTCCACAATCAAGCCGGAGTGAAAAATTTAGTCTCTCAAAACTTAGGGATTACTTCACTATCAACCGGATTATTTGGAGCAATCATAGTTGCGGTAATTGTTGTTGTGGTTTATAACAAATTTAAATACATCCAATTACCACAAGCAATTTCATTCTTCTCAGGAATTCGCTTCTTACCATTTATTTTAATTCCCGCTTCGTTTGGATTGGCGGTTGTCTTCACTGTCTTCTGACCTTGAATTGGATTAGGGATTAGTTGATTTGGAGAAAAAATCTCACAAGCACCAACTGGAGTTGATGGTTTAGTTTATGGGATTGCCGGACGTGCTTTAATGCCGTTTGGATTACATACTATTTTAATTACAATTGCATACCAATCAGAATTTGGGGGATCTTTAAATTTAAATACGCTAGAAAACTTACAACTAGATCCAACAACCAAACAAACATTGATTGATGCTTTCAATAACTTTACTAATGGAAGCTCGTCAATCACAGAGGACCAAAATATTTGAAACTATATCAATTCCATTCCATTAAATACCATTGAAGGGGAACCGATTTTTGCTTGATTCAAAAGTACTTTAGGTATTAATGCCGGACGCTTTATGCAAGATTATCCCATTTACCAAGGAGCTTGTGTCGGAATTGGTCTTGCATTAATCTTAACCGCTTCAAAAGAAAACGGAAAAGCAGCAATTTCAGTCATTGGTTCTGCAATTATTGTTGCATTTCTAACCGGAATTACAGAACCATTGGAATACACATTCCTCTTTGTGGCACCATTGTTGTACTATGTTATTTATGTACCGCTATCAGGAATTGCTTATCTCTTGATGGAACTCGTGAATGCTCACGTCGGAGTCGGTTTTGCCCGCGGATTCATTGATCTAATGGTCTATGGTGCACTTCCCGTTAAAAAAGGAACCAACTTCTATTGATCGTTCCTATTTGATATTATTCTTGGTTCAATTACCTTTGTCACTTTCTACTTCTGAATTAAAGGTCGCAATCTTGCGACACCAGGTCGAAATGGAAATGACATCGTGCTTGTTACTAAAAAAGCGTACCAAAACAAAAACAAAACAAGTGATGATACAACAAAACCACAAAAAGCCGACGAACGTATGATGGCTGTCGCAGATAATATCGGTGGCTTTAGTAACGTTGTCTCTGTGACCGCTTGTGCCACTAGACTCCGTCTTGTTGTCAAAGACCCAACGGTTGTGGACAAGGAAGCTTTAAAACAACTAGGGGCGGCCGGAACCGTCATCAAAGGCGATAATGTCCAAGTTATTTTCGGTGGTGAAGCTGTTGTTTTAGCCGAAAAAATGAACGATTACATTAAACTGCAAGTCACAAATTAAAGTTTTTCAAGGTATTAAGGCGATAATTTGCTATAATGAAAACAAAGGAAGTGGAAATTATGGCAACAAATAAAGCAATTTTTGATTATGATCGAACAACCAAAAAAAGAAGAACAGATAGAATCTACGTTCACGAATCACTACCACTTTGCACCCACAAACATATCGCTTTTGATGCAAGAGACGAAATGATTAAATGCATTTACTGTGAAATGGAATTTTGATTTCAATCAGAAAAACAATTTGACAAAATGGCAAACCGCTATGTAATTGATTGAAATTTCAAAACTAGAAAACAAATGCACACACAATAAAAATGGTTATCTATTAACCATTTTTTTATCGTAAAGATAGAACGAGGGACCCCATGAAATTACAAGACTTTAAAAATAGTATGACTTATAACAATATGACCCGGATGATGGTTTATTCACCCGATCGCATTGCCTATTTTTCTGATTTTCAAAACTGAAATAGCCACGAAGACGAAATGATTGCAGCATTACTTAAAAAGGCGGCCGAACTCAATGTTGAACCACTGCTATTTGTTAGCTTTAATGAGAAAGAATTCTCAAGCGACTTATACATTAAAGAAAACATCGAAGCACTCGCGCATAAAGCATCACCACAACTGCATGTTTTATTCTACGTCATTAACGGTTTGACTGATAAAATGCCGCACGACGCTTTAATCCGCAATCTACAAGAAATGATGGGGATTAAATACGCGATGGTGAACGATAACTATCAGGATCCAATTTGCAGTCAATTTAATACGAACTTTTTCAAAGCGGCTTGAGGAGATAAAGTAGTTCTCCACGGTAATTACGCAACTAAACCAGAAAACACCGAATTACGAGCTTTAATCGAGGCGAGTGACTTTGATTTATTTACCGATGAGACTGAATTAGAGTACTTAATTACCGGTCGTGTTGTTCACGGAAAACAACTAGGCAGAACAATCGGGTACCCAACAGCCAATGTTCTTGTTGCTAAAGATTCACCAATGAAACACGGTGTGTTTGCTGTCCGTGTAAAAATTAATGCCATCGATAATCTTTTTGAAGGAATGGGTTGTTATTGAGTCAACGAGCGAGGAGAAAACCTCTTTGAAGTAACCATCTTTGATTTTGATGAAGAAATTTACGAACGTCGCATCATTATTGAACCAGTTCAAAAGCTACATGACATTAAAAAGGTCAATAGTCTTGATGAACTAAAGGCAATGTTAAAACAAGACCAAGAATTATCACAAGAATTGTTCGCTTCTCTTCGGTAGGGGAGTTGAATTAACCGGTAGGGGAGTTGAAATGATGAAGAAAGACACGTTATTATTGGGTAGTCACGTTGATATGAACAAGAAAAACGGTTTTTTAGTTGGTGCCTTTAAACAAGCACAAAACGAGAAAGCTAATACGTTCATGTTTTTTGCCGGACCACCACAAAGCACAATGCGAACTGATATCAATGAAGTCAAAATTGAAGAATTTGCGCAATTATGTCAGGAAAATAATATCGATCGTGATGATTTGTTGGTTCACGCCCCTTATTTAATTAATCTGGCCAATCCAGTCAAACCGGACACGGTCAGTTTTTCGATTGAATTTCTCAAAAAGGAAATCACTCGTGTTTTAGCAATGGGCGTTAGTTTAATTGTGTTACATCCAGGAGCGAGCGTTGGCGGTGACCGCAACGTTGCACTTACAACATTGGCGCACAGTTTAGATCTCGTGCTTGATGATTTTCAAGGAACTAAAATTCGTATTGCCCTTGAAACAATGTCAGGAAAAGGGACAGAAGTCTGCACTAATTTTGACGACTTCAAAACTGTTTTTGGTTTATTAAAACATAAAGATAAAGTCGGGGTTTGCTTTGATATTTGTCACTTATCTGATTCCGGATATGATGTTAAAAATGATTTTGACGGCGTGTTGGCAGAATTTGATGCCAAAGTTGGATTAGATAAACTATGAGCAACCCACTTAAATGATTCAAAAAACGAACGCGGAGCGAAAAAGGACCGTCATGAAAATATCGGTCATGGCTACGTTGGATTTGATGCAATGGTAAAAATTGTTCATCACGAACAGATGCGCGGTATTCCGATCGTGTTGGAAACTCCGTATATTGGGACTTTTTGTCCGTATCGTGATGAAATTGAAATGTTACGAACAAAGATTTTCAAGAATCTAAAACCAGAAGAGGAAATAACTGCAAATACCGTCTAATTGGGGGTATTTCTTAGGAAAATGGCGGTTTTTTTTGTATAATTTACTTATATTTTTAATGGGGTGTTATTTATGGGGATGTTTAGTTTTTTATCGCCAAAACCGGCAACTAAAATCGCAACAAACTTGTATCTAGGTGACAAAAACCACGTTCCAAGTGATGCTGATTTTGTCGTTGTTTGCTCAATCGAACTCATGAAGGGGTTTGTCAAATTAAATAAAAAACACAAAATTGATATTGATGAAATTATTGCGGATCCAAAAAAACCACGGATCTTTTTAAGATTAGTTGACTGAGCCCGTTTTAGTGATGTCAACGTTGAAACAACCATTAAAGCTTTAAATATTATTGATGAAAAAATCAAAGAGGGTAAAAAGGTTTACGTCCACTGTATGTATGGCGTTAACAGAAGCGCTTCACACTGTTTTATGTACGTTGTTGGCAAGAAAATTATTAATGAACCAACATTCGCTAAAGCTTTTTCAAAGTTTAAGCAAATTTATCCCGGGATTAATCCGATTTTTGGGTGAAAAAAGTTACTAAAGTATTATTATCCGTATTATGATTTCTTTGATAAGGACGCGACCGTTCTTTCCAAAAAAACAGCTTACGCCAAATATCGCAAAGATAAATGACTTGCCAAAGTCAAGAAAAAGGCGAAAAGAAAAGAGGAAAAAGCACATGCTAAAAACTTTTACAAATAAAGATAATCCGATGGTTTTCAATGTTAATGCTTATTTACTAATCAATGAAGAGAGTCATCAAGCGATTTTAATCGATACTGCGATGATGGGTGAAGCGATTATTCAGTTTATCTACGAAAATAACCTGGTTTTAACTGATATTTTTATTACCCATTTCCATTTCGATCATATTGCAACGTTAGATATGTTGCAAAAAGAACTACACCCCAAAATTCATATTGGACAAAAAGATTTAGCATTTTTATTTAATCCCGAGACTAACGGAACCGCTAGAATAGGGGTTAAATTTGATCTTGTTCAGGACGATAATTTCGTCGCAATCACAGCAGAAAGCGAAGTTACCATCGATGGTTTTACCATTAAAGCGATTCCGTTTGGTGGTCATACACCAGGAACAACATTTTATGTTGTAAACGACGAATATGCCTTTGTTGGTGACACATTATTTAAAAATAAAATTGGTTTTCACACTAAAAACCGTGATGGCATGATGTTGTGTGACGATGAACGCTTCTTTTTATCACTTGACTACATCGTTGATAACTTTAGTAACTATCTAATTTGTCCTGGTCACCACGAAGAACTATTTCGTGTTAGCGAAGTTATTTCTAATCCAGACCATCCATACCATTCAATGCGAGATTAAAAGCTCGTTTTTTTTACGAAAAGTCGCAAAAAACACCGTAAATTGTAGCATTTTTGTTATATTATTATTAATGTGAGGTGAAATGTATGAAAAAATTATTGAGTATTTTTGGAGCAATTGGCTTAGTTGTCACACCAATGTCAAGTTTTTCAATCAGCTGTAGTTCACCAAAATCTTTACCACATTACAATTCTGATGGTGACTTTAATGAACAAGTAAGCGATGCATGAGATACATCGATTTTAAAAACAGTATCAACTTGAATAAAACCGCAAGATCCTTCTAACGAATTACAAGCAGAAGATGATGATACAAATCCTATAATGGAAAAGATCACTACTCAAATTGTTGATTTAATTCAATATCGTTTTGAAAATTGACGCGAAATTACTTCAGATATTACAAATAAAATTAGTACAATCCAATTTTATAAAGACGCAACTAAATCTTTCCCAATTAAAGATGATACTACATTAACTGAATATAATAAAAATAATGAGTGAATTTATTTTTCATTAGATGATGGAAAAACATTTTTAGATTTATCAGTTACTAGCGCTCCATTAGCTCGTGATGCATTTAAATTTTTAGCAATAACAACAAAAAATAGCGATGGTGTTGCATTATTTGAAAATGGCGAACTAAGATTTAATGGTGCTAAATTCAAATCACAAAGTGAAACATGAATTAAAAGTGTAAGCGGTGACGATACTCGTAATAGCATTACAAAAGATTTTATCAAAAGTATTGCCGATAATTCGATTGTGACATTGACTGATTCAACAATATTAGCAAAAGATTATTTTGTTCATAGTTTCAATAGCAGTTCTCCAGCTATTAGTTCATTTGAAAATGAATTATTAAATCA
>JALAGN010000012.1 GCA_022712415.1 Spiroplasma sp.
AGGCGACGGTGTTGAATTTGTAAATGAGGTTTCATTTACCCCAGAACAAGTTCAAAACGTCTTTGCCTTAGCAAAACAATATAAAATGAATGTTGTGGCTTACGTCCAAGGAGAAGACTTTGTCTTAACCAATAAAAAACGTGGTTTCTTTGCGTGATTTATGAAAAAACGCCTGAAAAGCGAATTCTTAATGTACGACCAAGATAAATTTAAAACCACTAGTGCTTATAAATTTATCGCGTTTGGGAAAAAGAAAACCGCAATGCCGTTCCGTGAAGAAATGATCCGTTTAAAATACGAAACCTTTGCGTTTAGTTATGTGACTAATTCACACCAAAACATTGAGGTTAATCCAACCGGAGTTGATAAGGCTTATGGTTTACAACAAATTGAAAAAATTTATGGTATTAAACCAGATGAAGTTCTGTTCTTTGGGGATGGTGAAAACGACATTGCCGCTTTAAAACACGCCGGGATCGGTGTGGCAATGGAAAACGCCAAAGAAAAAGTTAAAAAACACGCTAACTTTATTGCTGGACACCATTTAAAAAATGGTGTTGGTGAAATGATCAATCAATATTTGGACAACATAAAAAAATAAAAAAATCACGCAATGTCGTGATTTTTTATTTATAATTAGTTTAATGCGCAAAAAGGAGGACACCATGATGAAAAATAATAGTATCTTATATTTTGAATATCTTGAAATTGTCGCCTCATTTGCTGAAGTTTATGAAAAAAATTTAGAGACCCAATCGTTATCCGCATAGGTCCTCTTCAACTTATTTTTTTAGAGGACGTTAATGTTTAATAATTTTTTGACAAGGAGACGTAAAGATGGCTGAGAAAAAGCATATTCTTGAAATACGTAATCTTACCAAAGACTATGACGGAAAAGTTATATTAAAAGGGATTAGTTTTAATGTGCACGAAGGTGAGTTTATTACACTATTAGGACCTTCTGGTTGTGGTAAATCAACAACCCTTAACATTATTGGTGGTCGTGAAAAACCCAATGGTGGTGAAGTGCTTTTTGAAGGTAAGGATTTGAGACCAATTCCGGCCAACAAGAGACAAATCAACACGATCTTTCAAAACTACGCCCTATTTCCCCAATACAATGTCTTTGATAATATTGCTTATGGATTAAGAATTAAAAAAACTAAAGAAGAAATTATCGTAAAAGAAGTTTCGAATTTTATTAAAAAAATTGGACTCGAAGGAATGGAACAGAAAAAAGTCTCTGATCTATCCGGAGGTCAAAAACAACGTGTCGCCATTGCGCGAGCGTTAATTTTGAAACCCAAAATTCTGTTATTGGACGAACCGATGGCGGCATTGGACGTACAACTACGTAAAAGAATGCAAAATGAATTAAAAAACCTCCAAGAAGAAATTGGAATTACCTTTATTCTTGTGACGCACGATCAAGAAGAAGCACTAACTTTGAGTGATCGCATTATTGTCTTAAACGAAGGACAAATTCAACAAATCGGAACACCAGAAGATATTTATAATGAACCAGAAAACCGTTGAGTTGCTAATTTTATTGGTGTATCCAACGTCATCACTGACGGTGTTTTCAAAAAGGATTTAGTTGTCGAAATTGACAATAAAACTTTTGACTGTGTTGATAAAGGTTTTGGTGAAGATGAAACAAATGTTGACATTGTAATTCGGCCAGAAGATATTCAAATTCAAAAACCAGGTCAAGGATTCTTTGACGGTGTGGTTGAGAATGTTATTTTTAAAGGTGTGCACTACGAAATTCACGTTAAGTGTGAAAAAAGAACTTTCAAAATTCACACAATTCATTTTATTGAGTTTGATGAACAAGTTTCGATTTCGTGACCAAAAGAAGCAATTCATGTGATGTGAAAAGAGATTGATGATTAAGATGGCAAACGATTTGATCCAAGATAAAACAAAAGATCTTGAAAGTAAAATTATTGCCGATGTCGAAAATGAATTGCAAGACGGAGTCTATGACGTCGAACCTTATGAACCAACACCACGTGAATCAGTTTTTGTTAAATTAAAAAACTCAAAATTATATGCTCGTCTCGCTAAGAGAACGTGATTAATTTTATTACCATTCTTTTTAGTAACAATCTTTTTAATCATTGCACCGCTCGTAGGAATTGTGGTCTTTTCGGTGATTAAACCCGTTGGGGGAAGTATGGTTTTTGAAACCAGCTTAGAAAAATATGTTTACCTTTTTTCTAATTCATCGATTTGAATTGCTCTAGGACTGGGATTACTTTTTGCTGTCGTCGCATCAGTTTGTTCTGTCGTGGTTGCTTACCCAATTGCTTACATGATGGCAAACCTAAAAAATAAATTTTTAGTGCGGAACGTTTGAGTCATTGTCACAATGCCAATTTGAATTAACACCATTCTAAAAATTATTGGTCTCCAAAGTTTATTTTATATGTTGGCACCAACTGCCCTCGGAACTGAAATTTCGATTATTATCGGGATGATTTATTTATTTTTACCATTTGCGATTTCACCAATTTATAACTCGCTAGAAAATCGTGACTTATCATATGAAAAAGCAGCCCTTGATCTTGGCGCTTCTAAAACAAAAACCTTCTGACAACACACTTTCCGTTTTTCAATTCCGGGAGTTGTCACTGGTTTTTCACTTGTACTAATTCAATCGGCAACAAGTTTGATTGTTGTTCGTTATATGGGAATTGGAAAAATCAATTTAATTACTAATGTAATTGAATCTTATTTCTTTATGGGATCTGACTTTGGTTACGGGGCAGCGATCTCCGTTATTCTGGCTGTGATTGTTTTTGCAATCTTAGCCCTAACAAAATTAGTGTCCAATAAATTTGAATCAGGGAAGGTGACGAAAAAATGAAAAAATTCTTAGGCTCAAGTTACTTCGTCATCATTTTGTCGTTGTTGTATATTCCGATTGTGATTATGATGATCTTCTCATTCAATAGCGGGTCGTCAACATCGGTCTTCACAGGATGAAGTTTAAAATGATATGATGATTTTATTCATAACTCGCCATTCCTAAAATCAATTATCACTTCACTCTTTGTCGCTGTTGTGTCAACAACCATTTCAATTGTGATTGGAATTATGGCTGTGATTGGTTTATGAAGAATGCCTCAACGTCGTTCACGTAAATGATTAGGGATGGCCAACATTCCGTTAATTAATGCTGATGTAATTACTGCCGTTTCGTTGATGGTGATTTTCCTGTTAGCAGGATTAAAATTTGGGATTGTGACTTTAATTGCTGCGCATATTTCATTTAACATTCCGTATGTCATTATTACAGTCATGCCGTTTGTGCGTAAAATTGACAAGAACTTAATTGCGGCATCAAAAGATTTAGGATCAAGTGAGACCCAAACAATTTTTAAAGTGATCTTACCAATTCTGCGTCCATCAATTATTACTGCGATCTTTATTTGCTTCGCTATGAGTTTTGATGATTTTATTATTTCGTACTTTACTTCTGGTGCTGAAACTAACGTTTCCACATTTATGTATACTGCGAAACGAATTCAACCGTACATCAATGCGTTCGGAACAATTTTAGTTACTGTTATTTTTATTTCAATTATTCTTTGAAACTTAATTTTATTCTTCCGTCATAAAATTCGGGATGAAAAATTAAAAGTTAAAAATGGTGAATATAAATTGAAAAAAATCAGTTTGTTAAAAAAAGAAATTCTTAAACTGGAAGAATCAATTGAAACCGAATCCAAAATTCGGAAATCCAAAAATCCCAAATGATGATTTAAATATTTTCTTCTAAAACAAAAACTGAAAATGTTAAAAAATAAAAACTATAACATTAAGATTTCCAAATTGGAATGAAAACGAGAAATGCTTGCGAATGAAATTCGTAGTGAGAAGCGGATTTTCAAAACCTATGAAAATGCGCAAAAGAAACAAGCACAACTTCAAGCGCAGTTAGAAAAACATCCTGACTCACATCGTGTTGGGCGTTTTCAAAATGCTTTAAACAAGTTATATAAAAAAATGGTGAAACTCGAAAGAGAAATTGAGTGAATCAATGAACGTCGTGAAAATGAAAAAGAAAAAGTTGAACATTTAAACGACATGATTAATGCCCTTAAAACAGAAATGGCCAATCAAACAGAGCTAACCAAAAAAGATATTCAATGATACGTGGCTCGGATTCATGACTATACTTTGAAACGAAATATTTTCGCCGAAGGGAAAACAAAATATCGTTTACGTACCACCATTGAAAAATTAGCAACAATGCGTTCGAATAACTTAGAAGAAATTCAAAAAATTTATGAAGAGTTAAATGTTGTTGAATCACTTGTTTTTAAAACTGTTCCGTTAACAGAAAAGTTAGATAGACAAATTGCCCAACTGCAATTAGAAACATTGGCGCCTGACGAAATGGAAAAACTAGTTGCCTTGCAAAAACAACGCACCGAAGAAGTGGCTGACATTAAGGCTGCTTACAAATGACGCATTGTTTCACTGCAAGAAAAAATTAAATTAATCGAAATTGAACGTCGTAAAAAATACACCAAATATTTTATCGACGTTAACTCAGATAACATTCGTAGCAAAAACTGAATTCAAAAAAGTTGAAAAGGGATCGCCTTGACTGGAATCTTTGCGCTGTCTTTTGGTGGACTAACTGCGGCGTATGTTTTAAATAACTCCTTTGATATTATTATTGGAAACTGAGGAAGTTACATCGACATGTCACTGATTTCCGAATTTGAAAAAGAATACGGAGTTAAAGTTAACTACCAACAATACGATTCTAACGAGTCGTTGTACAACAAAGAAAGAACAATGAATTATGACGTTATGGTTCCGAGTGATTATATGGTGCAACGAATGGCGGATGAGGATAAATTAGAAAAACTTGATTGAACAAAAATTGAGGGGATGAACAATCCGCTAACCGACCAAACCGACCAACCCGATAAAATTGACGACACGTTGAAATCAAACTTAAACAATGAAGATGGCAGTTCACTCCTTGAATATGCCTTCCCATATTTCTGAGGAGATGTTCGTGTGGCCTTTAACTTGCAACACGACAGTGTCAAAAAATTCATCGCTGACAATCATTTAGCAATGAATGATGATGGTAGTTTAGAAATCAATAACTTTGATTGAAACTTACTATGAACTGCCGCTCAATCTGGTTTAAAATTGGACTTAAGTGATGACGCAAAAAACTTATTCATGATTGGTTCTAAAGCAGCCGGAATGGGTGTTGAACCAAAAGAAGATGAAATCGAAACAGTTAAAAACAATTTACTGGATCTTGTTGTTCGTAAAAACGTCAGTTTACTTGGTGACCAATTAATTAACGCCTTATCAGATGGTAGTTTTGATATTGCCGTTGCTTACAATGGTGATATCTTGTACGGAGAACAAATGTACATGCATTTGGATGATGACGATGATGCAAACGATGCGCAAAACCAACCATTTGCTTTTGCGATTCCAACCCAAGGCACAAATATTTGAAGTGACAATATTGTCATTAACAAACGTAATCGTAATTTGGATTTATCGTATGCATTCTTAAACTTTATCTATGCTCATTCTGAGTATTTATCAGAATATGTGGGCTATCCCATTGCTTCAGACAATGGAATGAAAAAACTTGAAGCTGGCACTTATGCTAATTTCAAAGAACTCTTTCAACCAACTGGACACGGAACCCATTATACTTACAATGAAAAACGCGACAATAGTATCGTTAATGCTTATAACGAAATTATTTCGCGTAAAAACTAAGACCACTTATTTAAGTGGTCTTTTTTTCGTTATTAGAAATTTTCCGGAAATTTTTCAATTATCCTTGACTTTTTCCTTTTTAGTATTACTATGAAGGTGCCTGGCGGTATTAGTAAAACTTTTACAGCCGCACCGAATCCGCATTGAATCCGATGGACAATACCGACAGACAACAAAAAAGGTATTAATTATTAGAAATTGGAGGAAAAAAATATGAGTAAAATAAAAGTCTATTCCGAAATCGGAAAACTAAACACAGTATTAATTCATAGGCCAGGAAAAGAAATTGAAAACTTGACACCTGACTTACTAGAAAGATTGTTATTTGATGACATTCCTTTCTTAAAAGTAGCCCAAGAAGAACACGATAAATTTGCGGCAACTCTAAAAGAAAACGGAGTTAACGTATTATATATCGAAGTCCTAATGGCTGAAACATTGGATCAACATCCCGAATTGCGTGATGAATTTATTGATAAATTCATTTCAGAAGCAAAAGTGGACGCCGCTTGAACTGATCGTTACCGCGCTTATATCGCAAAAATGTCAAACCTTGACATGGTCAAAGAAATGATTGGGGGAACAATGAAAATCGATCTTGATGAAAACAATAAAGAAGAATATCCTTTCATCACCGACCCACTACCAAATATCTTGTTCCAAAGAGACCCATTCGCATCAGCTGGTGAAGGAATTGTCCTAAACCACATGTGAAGTGTGACAAGAAACAGAGAAACAATTTTCCCTGAATATGTCTTTAAACACCACAATGACTTTGCTGGTGAAGTCCCATTCTGATACAACAGAGAAGACAATTCCCACATTGAAGGGGGAGATGTCATGGTGCTAAATGAAGATACATTAGTTATCGGAATTTCACAACGAACAGAAATGAAAGCGGTTGAAAAACTAGCTAAAGTTGTTTTGGCAAAAGATAAATTTAAACAAATCATTGCTTTAGATTTACCAAAATCAAGAGCATATATGCATTTGGATACAGTCTTTACCAATATTGACCATGATAAATTTATTGCCCACCCATTGATTTTCGATGATATGGACAAATTTAAAGTTTACAAAGTTACAGCTGAAAAAACTGAATTAATTAACAAACCATTAGCAGACGTATTAGAAGATCTGATTGGAAAAACTCCAATAATTATCAGGTGTGGTGGTAATGACCCAATTGCTGCTGGTCGTGAACAATGAAACGACGGAACTAACGTTCTAACCATTAAACCGGGGGTTGTTATTGCGTACGAACGGAACTGAAAAACAATTTCTTTATTAAAAGAAGCAGGAGTTACTGTTTACACAATACCATCAAGTGAATTATCACGCGGACGTGGGGGCCCAAGATGTATGTCGATGCCACTAGACCGCGATAAAGCTTAAGAAAAAGAAATGAGGAACTAATCATGATAAATATTAAAGGAAGACACTTACTTACACTTTTAGACTATTCAACCCGTGAGATTGAATATTTATTGGATCTATCAAGAGATCTAAAAAGAGCAAAATATGCTGGAACTGAAGAAAAAAAATTAAACGGTAAAAACGTCGTAATTTTATTCCAAAAAACTTCAACTCGTACTCGTTGTGCGTTCGAAGTTGCGGCATTGGACCAAGGCGCACATGTGACTTACATCGGAGCTGACGGTTCACAAATGGGAATTAAAGAATCAATCGCTGATACTGCCAGAGTGCTTGGTCGTATGTACGATGCAATTGAATTCAGATGTTTCAAACAAGCAGATTGTGATGAACTTGCAAAATACGCTGGAGTCCCAGTTTATAATGGTTTATCAGAACTATATCACCCAACACAAATGATTGCCGACTATATGACAATGCGCGAAAAATTCGGGCATGATTTAAAAGGCAAAAAAGTTGTGTTCTTTGGAGATGCCCGTAATAATGTTGCCAACTCATTAATGATTTGTGCCGCTAAATTAGGGGTTCACTTCGTTGCTTGTGGTCCAAAAGAATTATGACCAGCTAAAGATTTAATCGCTAAATGTGAAGAAATCGCCAAAGAAACTGGATCAAAATTAGAATTCGAAGAAGATCCAATGAAAGCTGCCAAAGGAGCTCACGTGTTATACACTGATATTTGAGTTTCAATGGGAGAACCAAAAGAAATTTGAGAACAACGTATTAAATTATTACAACCATACCAAGTAAATAGCAAATTATTTGAAGTTGCTGACAAAGAAGCCATCTTCATGCACTGCTTACCTTCATACCATGACTTAAAAACTGATATCGGAAAAGACATTCACGAAAAATTTGGTCTTTCTGAAATGGAAGTTTCAAACGAAGTCTTTGAATCAAAAAGATCATGAGTATTCGAAGAAGCTGAAAACCGTATGCATTCTATCAAAGCGATTATGGTCGCAACTTTATCGTAATTAGTAGAATTTAATTATTTATGGAAGCGAAAAAATCAAGAAAACGATTTAAAATGCCTACGGCTTTTACGATACTATTCTTTATTATCGCCTTTATCATTTTGGTATCGTGAATACTGAAGTGATCTAATGTAAGTACCACTATTCTTGGTGAAGACACCAAAATTAAAGCATTAGGAATTGTTGATATTTTTTATTCAATCGTTCAAGGATTCTTATCAAAAGTTGATGTTATCATTTTCATCTTGTGTTTAGGAGGGTTTGTTTTAATTACTCTAAACTCCAAAGCGTTGGAAGCGATGACACAATCACTAGCAAAAAAAATGAAAACCAAATCAATCTGATTAATTCCGATTTTGATGACTTTCTTCTCATTCTGTGGTTCGACCTTTGGAATGGCCGAAGAATCATTGGGATTCTACATGATGTTAATCCCCTTTATGATTGTCGTTGGATACGATAAATTAGTCGGGGTCATGATTGTGCTATTTGGGGCTGGAGTTGGATGCTTGGCATCAACAGTTAACCCATTCGTTGTTTCGCTTGCTGTTAGTTCGGCCGGAGAAAACATTGTTAGCACGTCAGACGGAATGGCATTCCGTTGAATTTCGTGAGTTATTTTAACAGCGATCAGTATTTGTATTGTTATGTGATATGCAAATCGAATTCGTAAAAACCCACAAAAATCATACGTGTTTGACACTATGGAAGGTGACAAAGTTTTCTTCCTTGGTGAAAAACAAGAAGAATATAGATTTACAGGGAGAAGAATTGCGACATTAGTTGTTTTCCTAGGAACATTCGTTGTTATGGTTGTTTACATGGTAGCTTGAGATGAAATTTTAAGCACCGATGCCATGGAAAAAGCCGGAAACTGAATGAATGAAAACGTTCCTTATATTACTGGAAGTATTCCAGGATTTGGAATGGGTAGGTTAACTGAAGTTGCACCATTCTTCTTAATTTCAGGATTAATTATTGCCGCAATCAATTGACAAGGTGAAGCTAAATATATCGACGATACCATTAATGGTGCACGTGATTTATTAGGTGTTTGCTTAGTTATTGCTGTTGCCGGAGGAATTGGATTCGTCCTAGATGAAACCCACATTAAAGATTTAATCGTTAATGGATTGGTTGATTCAGTCGGATCGATGCCAAAAACAGCATTTGTTATTGTATCCTTTATTCTATTCTTACCATTATCATTTGTGATTCCTTCAACATCGGGATTTGCTGCGGCAATCTTCCCAATGTGAGGACCAACCGCCTATGCTGCTGCTGGAACAGCTGGTGTCTCTGGAAGTATTGCTTCCTTCTCGTTCGCGAGTGGAACACTGAACCTCTTTACACCAACATCAGGAGTTGTCATGGGAGGACTTGGAATTGCGCGCCTAGAATGAGGTAAATTTATGAAAGTTGCCTGACCATTCTTCTTAATTATGGCCGGAATGAGCATTGTCCTTCTTGGTCTTGGATCATTATTACCATCACCAATTTTCTAGAAAGAGGTAAAAATGTGAAAATATTAATTGCAATCGGTGGAAATGCCTTAGGTAATTCCCCTAAAGAACAAAAAGAAATCGTCAAAAACACCGCTAAGTATTTAGTTGATGTTGTGAGCGATGGAAACACGTTAACAATTGTCCATGGAAATGGACCCCAAGTCGGGATGATTAACCTTGGATTTGGTTTGGCGCACGAAAAAGATGCGTCATCACCAATCGTTGATTTCCCGGAATGTGGAAGTATGAGCCAGGGTTACATTGGGTATCATCTTCAAAATGCCATCAATGCGGAACTAATTAAAAGAAACATCAAAAAAGATGTTGCCACTTTAATTACCCAAACCATTGTGGATAAAGATGACAGTGCCTTTAAAAACCCTTCAAAACCAATCGGATCTTTTTACACAGAAGAAGTTGCTAAAAAACTAGCAGCAGAAAACGATTGAAGTATTAAAGAAGATGCTGGACGCGGTTGAAGACGTGTTGTAGCATCACCAAAACCGGTTGATATTGTCGAAAAAAACATTATCAAAAATATGGTTAACGCCGATTTTATCACTATTACAGCTGGGGGCGGTGGAATCCCAGTTGTGGCCGCAAACGGAACCTATAATGGTGTCGCTGCGGTCATTGACAAAGATTTTGCCGCCGCAAAAGTCGCCGAGATTATCGGTGCCGATAAATTTATCATCCTAACTGCCGTGCCCGCAGTTATGATTAACTATAAAAAAGATAATCAAGAAAGTTTAAGTAGTATTTCATTGCAAGAATGTGATACTTACATTGAACAAGGGCAATTTGCTGCTGGAAGTATGTTACCAAAAATCCAAGCAGCGATGTCGTTTGTTAAATCAACCGGCACTCCTTCGTATATTGGATCGCTCGAAAACGCCGCCGATGTCATCGCCGGTCATAGCGGAACCAAAATATACAAATAGTAATAACTCTACACTCACTCCTTAGTTAAAAAAAACCGCTCGTTAGAGCGGTTTTTTAATTATTGACTATTTTGGGGAAGTCATTAATTTATGTTTAGGTCGAATTGATTTGGGTCGCTGAAGCTAAACTCGTTTAAGTTAGCAAAGACGACATTTTGTAAATAATAATTAAAGTGGTCATTAAATGTAATTTGCATCGTATTATTGTTGGAACCGTCGTTTAATGTTCAGTGTTCAGTCACAGTATGTAAACCGTATTGATGAACTGAATATTTATCGGCGACCATTTCATTATTCGCTGCATCTAAAACATTTTGAGATATAAGTGTCGAGTAGGATATATTTTCAAATTTTGTAAAGAAATCAGAAGTGAAATTTCCTTGCAAAACGTCGTTGTAGATTGTTGTAGCA
Organism: Spiroplasma sp.; assembly: GCA_022712415.1. Classification (GTDB taxonomy): domain Bacteria; phylum Bacillota_I; class Bacilli_A; order Mycoplasmatales; family Mycoplasmataceae; genus JALAGN01. Next base: position 11,044 of record JALAGN010000012.1, read on the forward strand.
TCTAGGGTTCCTAGCAAAGTACTGAATGTCCCATGTGGATTAACTCATGAGTCATTAGAGTCAATGAGGAATTGCAATTCATGAATCAAGCTTAAAGCGTTTTTGATGATTGCGTCACTTCGGTCGGTATTCATTGGAGCGTAATATCGAACCAATTGACTGGCTACGCTAATCAGTAGGGGATAGGCCAATACATTATTGGTCAAATCGCTAATTTTTGATTGGTAGGCATTTACCATGTCAGATCCATGGTAGCCATTGTATCAAATGTAAGTTATCGGGTCATTGGCGTCACTAATTTTAAATCGTGTGTTTAATCCGTATCTTAAATTAACAAAATCCGAATTATACGAAATGGCATGAAATATTGATTGAAATGATACGTCACTAGCGTCAGTATTATCGTTCTCGAATTGCGAGGCAATAGATTTAGTAAGGTCACTACTATTTTCTACCGTCTCGTTCGATGTAATGGTCCCAATACTGTAGACAACAGGTCCCCCTGTTAGAGAAAGTATCGAAGTTAAAGATAATAAGAGTTTAGTCATTATTATATCCTTTCGATATAATGGCGCTGTAGTGTGAACCATGGTTTGCTTGCACTAGTTCTGTTAAACCAGTAAAGCTCATGTATTTCAAGTCATCCGAGTACCCGATTGGGTCAGGTAGTCCGTTTAATAATTTAGTGCAATAAACCCCATAACCGAGTGGTGTAGATCAATTAACTGTTGTCCCGTTGGTCAAACGTAAGGCACCAGATATTGTCCCAGTAAATTTCGCCGAAAGTGAAACTTTCGATTGAATTGTTGCTTGGTCCAAGTATGTGGCCACTTTACGAGTTGAGTGGGGTGGAACTTTAATTAATTGTGATGGGGAAGTAATAGTGTCTGTTTTTGTTGTGGTATGTGTTTGAGATTTTTCGGCAGTAATGGTTGTTTCAATCCCGCCAATTTCAAATTTAGCACTAATGTCAATATTAATGCTTTTGGTGGTGGTGGTTGATAACTCATCACTGACCGTTTCTGAGAATGATTGGGTTGCTAAGTCTTGTGCAATGTCATCATTATTTACTAAAGTTGAAGTCCCAATATAGATTGCTTTGTCATTGTCAACAACGACATCGTCTCCGATTTTAGTAACTTGTTTATCTACCATACTTACAGCAGAAGAATTAATATTTGAAATCGTATTAACAAACGCGTCAGCCGAATGACTAATGTTGTACGAATAACGTAATGCATCAGCATAAACTTTGTTGATGTCAACTTCGCTGTCATCCGCGATTTTGTCGCGATTTGTTGTCATATTTCCGTCCGCAATTACCGGAACAACTGTTCCCAGGGTAACTGTAAACATTGATAAAATTTTTAGTAGTCCTAACATATAGGTCACCTCCATTTAGCAAATATATTTAAGTGTTCACCTCCTTTCGCAAATATCATATTCCATAATTCTGAAAGTGATCAAAAAAGTTGAGTAAAATTTTACGCAACAAATTAATTTTAAATTTTATTTTATTAAGTGTTGTAAGATATATCCAAATGGAATACTATTGAATATGCTTGCAAGACTAGAAAGCGTTGTATATAATATTTTTGTTATGGCACCATAGCCAAGAGGCTTAAGGCAGTGGACTGCAACTCCATCATCGTCGGTTCGACTCCGACTGGTGTCTCCATAATTGAAAACTCCCTCTGCTTTTGGCAGAGGTTTTTTATTTTGCTTTTTAAAAGATATAAGATATAATATTATACATAAGGAGGAAGAAAATATGGCAAAATCTAGCGGAAACTATAATATAGTTTTACTGATTATCTTATTACTGTTATTCATCATTCATGGTTTAATTTACTTGATTTTACATCCAATTTCTAAATTAGGAACTTTGATTATCTTATTAATCTGTGCAATTATCCCCGGTATTTTATACTTGGTTTGACCATCAGGTGGATACAAAGGATAATCTTTTTTCACAATTGATACCAACGAAATTACCCGTTTATTTGGGTAATTTTTTTTATTTCAAAGAAAATCATTGTGTGATTTGATATGATATTTATGAAATAGAGGCGATTATATGAGTATCTTAACAAGTCAAATTAAAGAAGTATTAAACGGAGCAATTGCAGAACTAAAATTATCAGGGGAAGTTATTGTGGAAAAAGCTAAAAATAATGTCAATGGTCATTTTACAACTAATTTTCCCTTAATCAACGCGAAGAAAATCAGTGAAAATCCGATGGTTTTGGCTGAAAAATTAGTGGATCTCCTACAAGCAAATCCGTTGTTTGCCAAAATTGAAGTTGCTAAACCAGGGTTTATTAACTTTTATCTCGCTGACAAAGAATTACAAGCCATTCTCAAAATGGTGCAAACTAAAAAAACAACCTTTGGTCAAGGTGAGAAAAAAAACTTTAAATATAATTTAGAGTTAGTTTCAGCCAACCCAACTGGTTTTTTACACATTGGTCATGCTCGTAATGGTGTGATTGGTGACAGTGTTGCCCGCATTCTAAAATTTAACGGGTACGATGTGGAAACTGAATATTACACCAACGATGCCGGAAACCAAATCAATGTTTTAGCGTGCACAATGTACTACAACTACTTAAAAGAATTAGGCAAAGAAGTGGCAGAACCAGCTGAAATGTACGGTGGGACAATTTACGCAGAAGTTGTGAAGAAATTTATTGATGAATATGGCGATCGATTTGTTGGTCACACAATGGCAGATAACCGCATTTCGGATCCGGAAGTCCACGAACTTTTCCGTGAGAAATCAATTCAATACTTCTTGGTCGAAATCAAAAAACAACTTGACGAATTAGGTGTGGCAATCGGATATTACTCAAGTGAAAAAGCAATGTACGATAACCATGAAATTGAAAAAACCCTAAAATCATATGAAGAACTGGGGAAAACATATCAATTAGATGGAGCGCTATGACTTAAAACAACTGAGTTTGGTGATGATAAAGATCGTGTGCTTGTGAAATCAGACGGAACGTACACTTACATTACTCCGGACTTAGCATGTCACAATATTCGTTTTAATCGTGCCAAAGCCAATAAATACGTTAACTACTGAGGAGGGGACCACCACGGATACATTACCCGTGTTCGTGCCGGACTAGCTTTGCTAGGAAATGACTTTAATGCTTTGGATATTGAAATGATTCAAATGGTCCGTTTAATTAAAAATGGACAAGAATATAAAATGTCAAAACGTCGCGGAACTGCTGTATGATTAGTTGATTTACTAGAAATGATTGGGAAAGACTCAATTCGTTATATGTTAGCTTCAAAAGCACCATCAACTCATATGGATTTTGACTTGGATTTAGCGGTCGCTAAAAATTCAGCGAACCCAGTTTATTACGCTCAATACGCAACAGCGCGAGCAAGTAAATTAATTACCAAAGCTGCTGAATTAAAACTAGAATCGGACAAATTTGATTTATTGGTTGCACCAAAAGAAAAAGAATTAATGATTCTTTTGGATAATTTCGTAGATCAAGTCGTTTACGCCGGAAAATCACGTTTACCAAGTGTCATTTGTGATTACATCCAAACATTGGCAAAAGCATTCCACTCTTATTATTCAGATGCGCCAATTATCGATGAAAGCAATCGTGCATTATCAGGACAAAGAATTAACTTAGTTAAAGCAATTCGTCAAGTTTTAAGCAATGCTTTTGCTCTAATTGATATCGCTGTCATTGAACATATGTAGAAAATATCGCTCTCCTTAGGGTGATTTTTTTCTTTTGAAAAGGTGGTTTTTTTAAAAATATTTTGTCAATTATATTGCAAACTAACATACTCTGTGATATCATTTTTATTGTCCGCGAACTATGTTGCGGGCTGTAATTTTATTTCAGGCAAAATATTGCGCCATTAGATCAATTGGACAGATCGTTTGACTACGGATCAAAAGGTTGAGGGTTCGAATCCTTCATGGCGCGCCAATTTAGAAACTGAATAAACATTACAAAAAATTAGTTCTTTGCAATGTTTATATATCGGGAAGTGGCTCAGCTTGGTAGAGCATTCGGTTTGGGACCGAAGGGTCGCAGGTTCGAATCCTGTCTTCCCGACCATCTTATATAATGGGCCCGTAGCTCAGCTGGGAGAGCACCTGCCTTGCACGCAGGGGGTCGACGGTTCGATCCCGTTCGGGTCCACCATTATATGGCGGGGTAGCTCAACTGGTTAGAGCGCTCGGCTCATACCCGGGAGGTTAAGAGTTCAAGTCTCTTCTCCGCTACCATATTAATGGACCTTTAGCTCAGCTGGTTAGAGCATCCGGCTCATAACCGGACGGTCATTGGTTCAAGTCCAATAAGGTCCACCAATAGTTTTGAAAATTTAAATACTTAAAAGGGCATAGGACAATAAAAAACGGAAGATTACCCAAGTCCGGCTGAAGGGATCGGTCTTGAAAACCGAGAGTCGGGGAAACCCGAGCGGGGGTTCGAATCCCTCATCTTCCGCCATTTTTTTTATCGCGGGGTGGAGCAGTTGGTAGCTCGTCGGGCTCATAACCCGGAGGCCGTAGGTTCAAGTCCTGCCCCCGCAACCATTCATGGCCCCATAGCGAAGCTGGTTATCGCGCCTCCCTGTCACGGAGGAGATCGCGGGTTCGAGTCCCGCTGGGGTCGCCATTCGGTTTCGTAGCTCAGTTGGTAGAGCAGTTGACTGAAGCTCAACGTGTCGGCGGTTCAATTCCGTCCGAAACCACCATCATTAGAAACTGTTCAATCACCGGCTGGTGATTTTTTTTATATAATATTGATAGGAGAAAAAGGATATGATTGAAGATTTAAGAAAAGTAGCACAACCATCATTTGCGAAAACAAACTTTGTTGGTTTTACAGAAAGCACCACACAAGCAGTTGTTAAAATGTTATTTAACGACAAATGTGAAAGTGTTGAGACCTTAACAGGTCAAGGATATGTGATTTTTGATCAAACACCATTCTACGCGATGGGCGGGGGACAAGCAAGTGACCAAGGAACAATGGCGTTCCAAGGCAAAACTTTCCCAGTTCTTGACGTTCGAAAAGATCTGATTAAGAAATATTTCATCCATGCCGTTGATATTGATTGTCCGCTGCAAGTGGGTGACGAAGTAACTTTAACAATTGATGATGAGTTTCGTACACGTTCAAGCGTGAATCACTCAGCCTTGCACATTACATGAATGACCATTATTAAATTAGTCGGACATTATGTTGATGAAGTTGGTTCCAAATTAAATAAAGAAAAATACCAACTTCAATTTGCAGTGGACGATGCCATTACGCCCGACTTGTGTGTTGCGGCAATGAATATCGTTAATAACGAAATTGTCCCAGCTAAAATTCCAGCACACATTTTTGAAGTGACTTATGAAGAAGCGGAAGCTAAAAAATACCTTTATGATTTCACCAAAATCGATGGTGATGATTTAGTACGAATGGTTGACTTCAAAGATATTGTCATCGAACCTTGTGGTGGAACACACGCTAATCATACCGGGGAAATTAAGAAGGCTTATTTCCTTAATTATGATCGTAATGCGAAACGAATTTTAATTGAATACACTACTAATGAAGAGTATGCCGAAAAATACTATGCCGAAAAATACTTTACTCCGTTGGAACGCATTAAAAAATTAATGAAGACCAACCCGGATTTAGATTTTGCTGCTGAAAAAGCTGAACTAGATGCATTGGGTGACAGTGTTAGTTACATTGAAATTAAAAAAATTAATAAAATCCTTAACGATGTAACATTAAAAGTGAACAAAAAACGCGTGGAATTACAAAAAGATAAAATGAACACTTTTTTAAACACCGAATTAGTTTTTGAAACATATCACCAATTTGATGTCATTCAATTAAATGATGATTTAATTGATAACAAAATCCTATTAGCAAAAGCATCAGACATTTTAAAAGTTAAGAAAGATGCTAAATTAGTTTTCATTAACCAAACAGAAGATGAAACAATCGCGCTATTAGTTTGCGACCGCAGCAATTCATTTAACATTAAAGATTATCTCGCTGATTTCTTGGCCACTTCCAACTTTAAAGGTGGCGGATCACCTTCAATGGTTTCGTTAAAAACAACTGATGCTAGTTGCGTTGGTGAATTGTTAGCATATCTTAAAACTAAATAAAATCAGATTGAAATGAGTCGTAGTGGTACGACTCATTTTTTTTGATTGAATTTCGCCTTCGAAAGTGGTAAAAGATTTGTGAAGAGGTATTGCTGTTGTGACAAAATAATAACTTTGACCAAAACTATTATTGAATTGATGTTCTCTATGAAAAACTAGCAAAGACCGATACAAAATGGCTTTTAAATTGGGATTTTTCACCAATGGAAAACAATGGTGAACATTTAAAACGAGTGGTCATAATGGCATAAAGAAAAATGCTGGATGTCGCAGCGTTAGACACCCAGCATTTTTTGGTGATAGATACGGGATAAAAATTACTTTTTTTCAAAAAACACTATCACTTGATAATAAAATACATTATAATAAATATTGTTCTCGGAGCATAGCTCAGCTGGTTAGAGCGCACCCCTGATAAGGGTGAGGTCGGTGGTTCAAGTCCACTTGTTCCGACCATTATATTTGAATCAAAACGCATTGGTAATCTATCTATCAATGTGTTTTTATTATCTAAAAGGGGGTGTCAAAGACGATGAAAATGGAAAGAATTGAACGAGCATACGAATTGCTGAGTGTCACTGAAAAAAATCATACCCAAACAATTCGTAATGCTTATCGTAAAGTCATTAAAATCAATAAGAAGAATGAAACTTTGACACCTGAATTATCATCAGAGGCCAAAGCGGCCATGTACTTATTAATTGAACGTCGCAAACGAATGAAAAGTGAAGTTGTGATTCAACGCGATGCTCAGCTACACGATGAAATTCGTGTCCGCATGAACGCGAAGAAATTTTTCGCACCGCGTTTGTGATTCAAGATTGCACTACCAATTATTATTTGAGCAATCCTTCAAGAAATCATTATGGCATCAACTGATATTGTTGATAACATCTTTGTTAACTGAATGAAGGATGACCAAATTCAAGGATTGGCGCAATTGCAAGATGACATTAAAACATTTTGAGGCAATGTTACCATTGCCGACCTTGATGCGGCGGGATTATCGCACGAGTATTTAAACCTAACTTATCACGCTGGGCAAATCGCCGTAAATGGTGTTACAGCCAGTAACCAGTTATACACAATTATGTATTGTGTTGTATCGGGAGCTTGTTATGGAATTGGAGTTTATTCAGCCCAATTTTATGGGGCCGGAAATAAAGAGCGTCTGCGTAATGTGACGGCATTAAAATTCTACTTCACTTTAAGTGTTGCTGGGTTATTTGCGATGATTGCAATTCCCGGAATCACTGAACCGCTAATTAAATTTACAACTAACCCAGGAGCAGCAATTGCCCGTCCTGGTGTTAACGCTGATATTTTAACGCGTTTTCATTACATTCAACATGAAGCCGCTGTCTTAGCAACCAACGAAGGAATTAAATACTTCCGTACAATTTTTTGATCATACTTATTATTAGCAGTCAATGAATCAATTATTACTTCGTTACGAGAAACAAGAAGACCAATCTATTCATTTATTATGTCAATTGTTTCATTATTAACCAACTGTGTCTTGAACCTGTTTTTAACAGCACCAAATTTCTTGGGAAGTTTCCGCGGATTAGGTGTCCAAGGGACAGCGATTGCCACTGCGTTATCACGTGTTATTCAACTACTGGTAATTTCGCTCGTCATTGCGATTAAGCGGTTTGAGTTCTTCCCGGTCTTCCGGTCATTTGCAATTCCATTTACCTTGGCGCGCCAAGTCTTATTGAAGGCTGCCCCAATTATTTTCAATGAATTACTTTATGCCTTTGGACAAGTCCTCATTGTCAAACTAAAAGGAATGTATTCGGTGGAAGTCTTAACTGCGAATGCGATGTACGCCACTGTGATCGCGGCATTATTGTCACCGTTATATCACGGCCTAAATGCCGGAATCTCAGTCTTTGTCGGAAATGAATTAGGAGCCAACCGGTTTGACATTGCGCAATATAATGCGCGCCACCTCATCTTTACAAGTATTATTATTGGTTTAATGTTTGGATTAATTATGATGGGTGTCAGTTTCGTTGTCCCTGATATTTTATTCTCAGCCGCCAATGCTGAAGCAAAACGCAATGCTACTTGAATGATGTTCTCGTTTGGAATTGTGTATCCAATTTACGTCATTTGTAATAGTTGTTATTCAATCATGCGGACTGGAGGATCAATGTGAGGAGCCTTCTTGATGGACTCAGGAATGGTTTGAACTATACAAATTCCGTTATTAGCTGCTTGTATCTTACTGTACAAAAATAATGTATGACATGTTGATTACATTTGAATTCATATCATTACGTTGACATTCTACGTTGTACAAACAACATTAGCTGTCGTGATTTATACCAGAAAAACTTGAGTCCGCAACGTCATTGATGGTTCTAAAACAGAACAAAATGAAATGCGCGACCAAAAAAAACTAGCGAAAAAAGCAAGTGATAAATTAAAAAAAGATGCGAAAGCACACCAAGAAAATCAACAAGGTTAATTAAGTTTGACCTTGTTTTTTTTAATCTTATTCAAGAAAACAAGTATAATATTTAAGTACTTATTTTTAGGGGGATCACAATGGAATTTTCACATAAAGCAATTGAAAAAAAATGACAGAAATACTGAGAGGAACACCAAACTTTTAAAACAAAAGAAGATGGCGACAAAAAAGCCTACATCTTAGATATGTTTCCGTACCCAAGTGGAGCCGGTCTTCACGTTGGACATCCAAAAGGTTACACTGCAACTGACGTTGTCGCACGGATGAAACGTTTAAAAGGTTTTGATGTTTTACACCCAATTGGTTTTGATGCCTTCGGTTTACCAGCAGAACAATATGCCTTAAAAACCGGAAATGATCCGCGGGAATTTACCGCCAAAAATATTGAAATCTTCACAACCCAATTAAAAAAATTAGGGTTCTCGTATGATTACAATAAAGTCGTCAACACTTCAAATCCCCAATTTTATAAAACAACCCAATGAATTTTTCAACAATTATATAAAAAAGGACTAGCTGAAATTCGTTTTGCAAATGTTAACTGATGTGCTGAATTAGGAACAGTTTTAGCAAATGAAGAAGTCTTAAATGTCGATGGAAAAATGGTTTCGGAAGTTGGTGGTTTTGAAGTTATCAAAAAACCAATGAAACAATGAGTCTTAAAAATTACTGAATATGCCGACCGTCTTTTAGCTGGTCTTGATGATTTAGATTGACCGTCGTCAGTGAAAGAACTACAACGAAACTGAATTGGAAAATCAGAAGGGGTTAACTTAAACTTTCAAATTGACAAAAAAACAGTTGAAATCTTTACCACTCGTCCGGACACGATTTTTGGGGTGACTTACATTGTCTTAGCACCAGAATATCCTGATTTGTTAGCTTTAACAACTGTTGAAACTCGCGCAACAGTTACTGACTACATTGAAGTTGCTAAAACTAAAACTGATATTGATCGCCAAGATATTTCCAAAGAAAAAACTGGGGTCTTTACTGGTAGTTTTGCACAACACCCAATTACTGGTGAAATGATTCCGGTCTGAGTATCGGACTATGTGTTGGCTGATTATGGAAGTGGTGCCGTGATGGCGGTGCCTGCTCATGACAAACGTGACTTTAAATTTGCCAAAAAATATGATTTACCAATTAAATATGTGATTGAATGTGAAACAACTGATGCCGCTTTTGTGGACGATGGAATTCACGTGGCGTCTGACTTCTTAAATGGTCTCAACATTGCTGAAGCCAAAGAAAAAATTAAGAGCTATGTTGCTGAAAAAGGAATTGGAGCAGTTAAAACAAACTACAAATTACGTGATTGATTGTTCTCGCGCCAAAGATTCTATGGTGAACCATTCCCAGTTGTCTTTGAAACTGATGGGTCAATTACTTTAATTGATGAAAGGGATCTTCCTTTGGAATTACCAAAAACCGATTACATTAAACCAAGCGGAACTGGTGAATCACCACTAGCAAATGTTCCAGAATGAGTTAATACAACTTACAATGGTCGCAAGGTGACACGCGAAACTAACACAATGCCGCAATGAGCGGGATCATGCTGATACTATTTAGCTTATATTTTAACTGTCGCCCCAAATGATTTAATGGACATTACTTCTGAAGCAGCAAAAAAAGCGTTTGCCAAATGATTGCCAGTTGATTTATACATCGGGGGACAAGAGCATGCAGTCTTGCACTTAATGTACGCTCGTTTCTGACACCAAGTTTTATTTGATTTAGGGATTGTCCCCACACCAGAACCATTCCAAAAACTAATTAACCAAGGAATGATTTTGGATGAAAACGGAAGCAAGATGTCAAAATCAAAGGGAAATGTCATTAATCCTGATGATATTTTTGAATCACATGGAGCGGATACTTTACGTTTATACGAAATGTTTATGGGACCTTTGGAAGCATCGTTGCCATGAAGTTTTAAAGGCCTTGACGCAATGCGTAAATGACTAGACCGCTGTTGAAGAATGGTGAACGATAAAACATTAACCGATCAAAACGATGGACAATTAGATTTTGTGTTCCACTCAGTCACTAAAAAAGTGTCACAAATGTTGGAAGACTGCAAATTTAATACTGCAATTTCGCAACTAATGGTCTTTGTTAATGCCGTCTTTAAAAGTGACGGTCCCGTTTACCGTGAATACATTAAAAAATTTGTCATCATGCTTTCGGTCTTTGCGCCACACGTTGCAGAAGAATTATGAAATACACTTGGTCATAACGATTCTGTATATAGTCAAACGTGACCACAATACGATGAAAGTAAAACTGTTGTAAGCGAAACAACAGTCGCAGTCCAAGTTAACGGAAAACTAAAAGGAACATTCTCGTTCCAAGATGACATTGATGAAGCAACCGCGTTTGCTAAAGCGTTTGAAATTCCAACAGTGCAAAATGCCTTAGAGAATAAAGAAGTTGTTAAAAAATTATATATTAAAAATAAAATTGTTAATATCGTTGTGAAATAGAACGAAATTAAAAGGTCTTTATGTTAAAAATACATAAAGACCTTTTTTATTTAATTATTGTTAGATCGATTTCAACCCGGCAATGACTAGGTTAGGGACAATTTCCGCATCCATTTTGGCAATCACATCTTTGTAAAGTGTGATATCGCCACCTGTAAAAATGATTGAATCAATTTGGTATTGAGCTTTTAAAGTTGCGATTGCTTCCTCGACCAATTTTCATTGTCCAATAATAATTGGTTCAACAATTGCGGTTTTATTATTTTTCCCAATCACAGTTTTAAACTCGCGTTCTGGTTCGTACTTAATTGTAAGACGATCATCCAATTGTTTGAAAAAAGAATCAAAAGTCCGGTGGGCACTAGGATAAATAATGACACCCTCATAAATGGAATCTTGAATTAAGTTAATGGTATAAGCGGTTCCAAGCGAAACGAAAATTCCATTTTTAACGTGGTATTTTTCTGTCGCTGCAAAGAACATGGCACCAATGTCAGATCCCAATTCGTCAGTTGACGCAATGTTAAAGCGCTTATCCTCGCGGGTTATTTTTTCCCGAATTGGAATGCATTTAATTGATTTCCCAAATTCAGTTAATAAGTTTCATAATTTAAAAACAACGTTACTTAAGTAAACTGTTTCGACTTTATTTTTTTTCAGTTCAGCAAAAACGAGTTCCAAGTTTTCTTCGCTTGTCACGTAGCTTTCAACGACGCTATTAATTTCAAATTTAATAAATGAATGACCGATATCTAAATATGCTTTCATTAAAATCACCTTTAAAGTAATTTTACAATAAATTTGTTAAAATACATATAGCGAGGTCGTAAAATGAAAAAGATTGCTATTTATCCTGGAACATTTAAACCGTTTCATGAGGGTCACCTAACAATATTAGAAAAAGCGTTGAAAGTCTTTGACGAAGTTTATGTTGTGCCGTCAATTAATATCCGTAAAAAAGATGGAACAGAACAACAAACACGAGAAGCACAAATTAATGCGATGGTAAAACATCTCCACGGTGTTCATGTTGTCACCAACCTGAAGATGTTGACTGTTGATTTTGCTGTGTCAGTCGGAGCCCAATTTATCATTCGGGGTTTAAGGTCAAAAAAAGATCTGGAATACGAATTGGATATGTATGATGCCAACAAAATGTTGAACCAAGATATTGAAACTGTTTATTTTGTAGCCAATTTAGGGGAACGCAAAGTCTCATCAACCACATTGCGGGAAATTGAACTGTTCCAACAGATGTTAGAAGATAATAAAGAAAACATGTAAGTAAAACGGCAGAACCGTCGTGACCATGCCGTCCACCTCCCCATAAGGACCCAAAATGTAGTATAATATTATGTGGATTATTATGTAATGATGGAGTGAAATGTATATGGTGCATTTGAGAGCGAAAAATCTACCCGAAAAAGGGAAGGTCGAAAAATGACTTTTTGAAACCGATGTAATTAAAAGCGGTGATGATTTTGCTTTAGTTCGCACCGTTTCCAACCAAGAGATTGTGATTAAATCACACATTGATGGTGTTGTTGTCAAAACTTTGAAACTGGGAAGCATTGTTAAAAACGGAAGTGTGTTAGCCAACATTGCTGTGGGGACCCGTGAAATTGCCAAAGTTAAAAACAAAAGTTTCGTTGAAGGGGAAGAACCAGTCAACGTGGAACTAGAAGAATTGGATTTATCGTCGGATGGGTTTGAACGATTGCATTCTGCCGAAGATGAATTGGATGAAATTTCTGGAGCTGTGATGTACGATCGCAACTATCAAGCACCAACTCCGTTCTCATCAGGTGATGAAATCATGAATACGCCCGCTAAGTATCAACAAATTGTGAAAAGGGATGAAGAAATGAAAGAACAAGAAGATAAAAACGTCGCGCCAGCTGGTGGTTTAAAAAACCGTTTTGCTCAAATGCGTGCTAACATTGCAAGTTCGATTAAAAATAATCCTAATGCCAAAATGGTCAATTTGTCTGATGATGAAAAAAATAAATTAGCCGGTATGTCAAACGAAGAAGCCCTTCAAGATGGGAATCTTTTTAATGCCGATAATAGTGCTGGTGTTTCCAAATTCCGTCAGTTAATCCAAAGTCGAAAAGAAAAACTGTTAAAGGAAAATGATTTTCAAGAAGTTAAAGACGAAGACTTACAAATCGATGCCATGTCAAAATTGGATGAAAAAGGCCGTCCTTTAATTATGCGTAACATCATTGCTAATCGTTTAGAAAAGTTTAACCAATCAGGAGGAGACCCGGCTGCGGTTGATCGTGATATTGTGGCGACAAAAGACAATGCCGTAAAAAACTACAAAGCAAAACCGTCTGAAATTTTAATGGACGGTGTTGACAAATATATTAAACCCGATATTCCAGAAGAGGAGGCGACACCCAATATGTACAAAACAGATAAACAAAAAATTGTGGACTCAACTGTTAAAGAAGGGCCGTTCGCCCGCCAAAGAGCATCAGATGATGGTGAGTTTGGGGTAACTTACGGAACTTATGTTGACGATGAAGGACACATGGATGTTGATTTAAATGAAGTCACTAATTCAGGGGCAACAATGATGCCAAAAAAAAGAAAAACTGAATTGCTTGATGAAATCAAACAAAAATCAACCAAGACATATGCAGAATCAAAATTAGCTAACTTGTACGATTCTAATCGTCGTTGAGAAATTATCAAATCACGAAACGACGTTTCGGAAATTCAAAAACGAAAACACCAAATGGAAGGTGGCGGAGCCGTTGAACATTCTGATGAATCGGTCAGTGAAACTACAATTAACGGTGTTGAAATTCCAGCTTTCTTTTTAAATGAAACCATTGTTCAAGATGAATCAGGTCGTGTCGACTATGTGCAATTCAAAGAGACTCAAGAAGGTAAAATCGAATTTGAAAACTGATTACGTGCCAACAACTTGTATGCCACTTATAGTGACGCGAAAGAAGATCCGACCATGGTTGTCGAAAGTCACGCTCCAAAGAAAACACACCAAACACAAATGGACCGTGAAGAACTGGAACGCACTTTTGAAGAGTTTTCCAAACCACTTGAAGGTGGAGTGGTGAGCGACTCTTCAACTATTGGATATTTAAAACAAGAAATTGAAGAACTAAAACAAATGTTGGAAGAAAAAAACCAACTAAAAAAAGCGGAACGTCAATTGCAAAACGAAGCACCAAGTGCGCCGTCAACTGACCAAACCTTTTCACAAATGATGCAATTAATGATGATGCAAAATTTAATGCAAAACATGAATCACGGGGCAAATAATAACGCCCAAACTGCTAATGCTTCTAACGAAGACATTAAGAAAATGATTCAAGTGCAACTTGAAAATTTCAAAGACAAAATGTTGAATGAAAAACCAAATCATCAAAACGGGGATTTAAATTATGTTGATGTTAATAAGCGCGATAATTTAAACGAGATTAAACCAAACAACAATATTTCGCATCCGATGAATGTGGAAAATGAAAATAACATTTTACAACGCGAAGCAATCAACCCAAACTCGCTACCAGCAGTTAAATCAATGATTTTGAGTCAAAGTTACATTCCGCCGTTAACAATTTCAACTGAAGTTGATATGACTTCAATCTTGAAATTGAAACACGTATTGAAAAAAACAGACCCGAATACTTTGTACTCGACAATTCTTTTTATTGCCAAGTCATTATCACTGGCTTTAACTGAGTATCCAAAAATTAACTCTTCGTACGATCCTGAATCAAACGAAGTGATCGTCAAAGTTTACCATAACATTGGACTGGCCACCGAAACATCGGAAGGATTAATTATTCCGGTGCTTAAATTTGTTGAGAAATTGTCACTAAAAGAATTGGCAATTGATATTCAAGAAATGACAACTCGTCTCCGCCGTGGTGAATTGTTCAACTACGAAACTAGCGGAAGTACAATTACATTAGCAAACTACGGAAACATTGGTGCCATTCAAGCGACACCAACAATCTTTTACCCGAACGCCGCTGTTGTCGGAGTTGGGAAAGTGATTAAAAAACCAGTCGTGGTTGAAAATGAAAAACTAGCCATTAAAGCAATGATGAACGTTTCATTAACAGTTGACCAACGCATTATTGATAATGCAACAGCTGGACGTTTCTTAGCCCGAATGAAAGAAATTTTGGAAAAACCCGAATTACTAATGGTCTCTTAAAATAAACTTAATTAAGTTTATTTTTTTTCAATCTTTTTTATCCATTATCCACAATTGGTGTATAATGAAATTGTCCATAAAGCACAAGAGGTGAAAAAATGAATACTGAGCAAGTAAAAACAGCGTTTCCAACTGAAAGGGATTGCATGTTATTTTTAATCAAGAAACGTGAGTTAAAAACGGGAAGTTGTGCCGCATGCGGATGCATGGCAAGCGACTTAAAATGTTATGAAGAACGTTCTTGTTTTGTTTGCTGCTGCAATCACTTCATTTATCCGCGCAAAGACACCATTTTTGAAAATTCCAAACTACCACTACAAAAATGGTTCCTTGGCATTGCTTATTTTAATCAACACCAAAAAGTGACGGGACAAGCTCTATCAGATTTTTTAGATATTAATTATAAATCTGCTTATTATATGATCCAAAAATTACGCAAAAATAATCTACAAGATTTTTTTCAATAGGAGGTAAGGAAATGAAAGAATACACTATTTATATCCCATCAATGAGTTGCGCCTCGTGTTCAGTCTCATTGTCACAAGGATTAGAAAAATTAAACGTTGAAAATTATGATATTTCCATTCCATTAAAGCAAGTAACTGTCGAATTCGATGAAGAAAAAATTTCGATTGACAAAATCCTTGCAACTTTTAAAGCAATGGGATTCAAAGGTGACATCGTTGATGAAAGCTAAATCACCAACTTTTAAAAAAAGATGGAACTATATTAAAGTTATTTTAATGTGAATGGTTGGTCTAATTTTATTAATTGCCATGTTTTTACATAAAATCGATAACCCGGTGATAAAGGCGTTAAACAATCCGTGAGTTTTATTTAGCGTTGGAGCCGTTTATACCGACATCATTGGGTTCAAATATTTTAAACTATTGTATTACGAATTATTCAAATGAAAACGCTTTGGAATGAATGCCATTATTGTGCTATCAACGCAAGTATCGTTCTGATATTCGTTATACCAATGTATCGTTGGTCAATCACTAATTGTTGTGGAAGCTTCGATCTTCACCATTCTCTTTTTAGAAACTGGTGACATTGTCCGAGAACTAATGCAAGGTAAAGCGGCATCGGATTTAAAAAACCTATACGCGTTACAACCGAAATTTGCACATGTTCTCCGTGAAAATGCAGTTTTAGATGTTAAAATCAAACAGATACAAAAGGGTGAAACAATCATTGTGAAAACCAATGAAATTATTCCAATTGATTCTATCTTATTGACCGCTTCTGGTGGTATCGACACCCAAATTATTGATGGTGAAATGTTAGAAAAACATTACGTCAAAGGCGATACCTTATTTTCAGGAATGGTGAATAAAGGACAAGACTTACAAATGAAAACAATAGCGGATAGTAAAAATTCGCTCTTAAGTAAAATGGTCGCGCAAATTGCAAAAATCCAAACGGACAAATCGGCACTCCAAACTAAAATTGACAAAATTGTCATTTGGTTTGCGCCGTTGTTACTGATTTTAGCAGTTGCCGGCTTTCTGATTTCATATTTTGTATCAAACCAAAATAACATTGCTAAAGCAATTGAGGTTATGATTACCGTATTAGTGGCAGCCTGTCCATGTGCGCTTGGAATTGCAATTCCGATGGCAATTGTGATTGGTTCAGCGAAAGCGGCAAAACAAGGAATTATCTTTAATTCCCCAGAAGCATTTCAAAGACTAGGAAAAATTAAATATTTAGCATTTGATAAAACAGGAACTTTAACCAAAGGACAAGTTGGTGTTCATTCGTATACCGGAAGCACTGCAGTTCTACCTTATGTTTTAGCGATCGAGGAATTGGAGATCCATCCAATTGCGACAGGGATAAAAAAATATTTGTTAAGTCAAGGAGTTGAAAAATACGCGGGCACATTGAAAAATGTGGCTCCGTTAACTTATCAAACTGCGGACCAAACAATTAAATTATTAAACCAAAAAAACTTATCACCCAACTTAGAGTGGGAGATTAAAAAAGAAGATAATGACTTTATTGAAACCTATGTTGTTGTTAACGACAAAGTTGTCGGCCTCTTCAAAATGGCTGACGAAATTCGTGAGAACGCCAAAGAAATAATTCAAAATATTAAGCAACATCACATTACACCTGTTATGATTACCGGCGATAAAAAAGTGAACGCTCTAAAAGTGGCGCACGAACTCGGAATTGAAACGGTGTATTATGAAAAAACCGCTGCCGAAAAACTCGATATTGTAAAAACGCTCCAAAGCAAAAACAACAATGTCGCGTTTGTTGGTGATGGAGTCAATGATATTTTGGCCATTCAACAAGCCAATCTTTCGATTGCGATCTTGTCACCAAGTGCCTTCGTGCAACTTGGGTCTGACATGACGCTGCTGAATCCAGATATTTCATTAATTGATAAATCAATTAATGTGGCAAAATTGACAACCAAAATCATCTATACCAATTTATTTTGGGCTTTTCTTTATAACATGGTAGTGATCCCGCTGGCAATTGCCACCATTATCACACCATTAATTGGAATGGCAACTATGTTTGCCTCATCAATTTTAGTTTTACTAAACTCATTAGCATTCAAAATGAAAAAAATTTAAAGGAGAAATTATGAATTTTACAGAATTAGCAAGAAAAAGACACACAACTAAAGTGTATAAAAATACCCAAGAAATGCCACAAGACATTCTTGATCAATTATTAGAAGCAACAAGTTTAGCACCAACTGCTCTTGGAGCAGAACAGGCACGAGTAATTGTTGCTCGTACTAAAGAAGCTAAAGAAATAGTAGCACCTGGATTCATGGGATTCAATGCGACAAAAGTTTTAACTTCAAACGCGACATTTATTTTTGTCGGGCAAACCAAAAAATACCTCATTGATGATGAAGCCAAACATTTAAAGGAAAACATTAGCTTCTTTGACTTAAACAGTGAAATGGGAAAAAACACCTTGAGTGGAACTGTTGGTTGATATAATAACGATGCTTCACGCTCGGAATTTTTAGATATCATTGCTGCTGGAAACAAATCGAGTTATTTAACATTAAAAGCAACTGAATTGAATCTTGCTAGCACCATTATGACTGGGTTAAACTATGATACAATGGAAAACATCCTGCGTGATCACAATCTTTTAGCCGAAGGGGAACGTGCGATTTTAGGTGTCACTGTTGGAACTGAAGATGAAACCAACGAAATCAATCAAAACATTAAAAACCATAAATTACGTAAACCAGCTGATCAATTTGCAGCTGAAATTAAGTAGTTTTTGGAACCACGATGAAAGTACCATTTCTATTGACCTTTCATAAAAAATAAAATATAATAAATTATGCCTTTGTTTTAAGGTGTAATTACGGCGTATATGGCGAAGTGGTTAACGCACCGGGTTGTGGTCCCGGCATTCGGGGGTTCAATTCCCCTTATACGCCCCATTTATTTTAAAATTTTGCGACATTTTATGTCGCTTTTTTGTTTTTTTTACGTATAAGTAATTGGAGGTAAAAAAAATGATTAATTTAAACATGAATTATCAGTTAGATGATAGTGCGTCGCAAATGGAACAATATACACTTTTAAATGTGCAACCAAACCGCAAAGGCGACAGCAAAATACTATCATTTGATGCGATTTTCTTCACGGAACCAACGCAAGTTGGGAAAGAACGTTTCTACAAACTATTTGTTCGTATTGACGCGACAAGTGAATACACTTTTCCGCTCGACAAGAGAATCGAAATTATTGGTGACACATCGTATGCCAATTTTGAGTTGATGGGGGAAAACTCCGGACCAACGAAAATTAAAACCATTAACGATGAGGACACCTTAAAACTAGAACACCAAATTATTCGCCAGGAATTTGATTATCGGTGAAGCGAAGACGAGACTTATCGCCCGCTTTTCTATTGCTTAAAAATTCCTGAAGCAAAATTAAAATGGGGTGAATTAAACCGCATTCGTTATTCAGGTAGTATTTCTGCCACTAACAACCTTGGACAAGTCATTGGTGGGGAAATTCAAATCAACTTGAAAAACCACGTGACAGCTTTTCCGTCAGGGCGTAACGAATACACCATCTCGCAATTAAACAACGTCATTGGATTTTTCCAATACGATGCAAACGAAGATGCACCGCATATGCGGGAATTAACAACTAAAAGTATTATCGTGGACGATAACTCCACAACGACCAACTTTATCTATCGCGAGGATTACGCCTTGCGCTACAAATATTTAAAAATTGATAACGATAAATATTACTTGGATAAAACAATTCAAAAATGTATTGACGACAATATCGCAGATATTAACAAAATTAACAATCCGACTTCAAATAGTACGATGAAAGTTGATGAAACAACTGGTCATAAAACAAAAGATTACTATGACTTTGAAAAACCGAATAACGTTTTATCAACGCTTGATCAAAACCATTTTGAACTCGAAAATGTCGATCATACGTTTATGAATATGGACACAAGACAAGTGAAAAAAACGGATATCAATAGCGGTGACGCTGGTATTCTCCTAAATCCTGATTTTGAAGGTAACATTCATTTCATTGATGATGTCAATTTGGCTGAAATGGAAGTTGTCATTGACAACAGTCTCGCCACAACCAAAAATGCCGTTGAAATTATGAGCGACAGTACGCTAGAACTCGATTCACCAGCAGTTAGCTATCTCGTCAATATTGTTAAAAGTGAAGTCGCATCCGCCACATATGAAGATCTCAAAGGATACATCAAACAACATGAAGAAATTTTGAAGTAAACGCGTCTTATCGTTTTCGCTTCTTGGCGTCATGGGTGCCTCTGTGATTGGGTTTTTCACATATTACATTGTGAAATTAAATGTCAGTGATGTCCCAATTGAAGAAGATGACACCTTTGCCGAAGGGGAAGCAATCACATTCGATAATTTTGATAAAGTTTATATCATTGAACACGATGATGATGGCTACTATTTTAATATCACGAACTTCAAAGCAATGTTCTTAAATAAACTTTTAAAAAATGATCCAGCAGATGAAAAGTTTGCGTTAAGCTATCAAACTGATTCTACGACGCGCCCGACTGTGATTAAAATCGCGTACGAAGCGGACAATGCAAACGATTTATTTTGAGGATATAAATTAAACTTTTAAGATATAATATTAACGGTGAGAAAAAAATGAAACATTTTGACGAAATTAAAAAAGCCTTGGTTGCTCGTGGAGCGAAAGGGCAAATAACAAAAGATAGTAACTTTTCAGATTTAGGAATTGATTCACTTGATTTAATGGATATGGTTGTTGATATTGAAGAACGCTTAAATATTATGGTATCAGATGAAGCGTTAACTAGTATGAAAAAAATCAACGATTTACTTGTTATTATCGATGAATTAAAAGCGTAGGAATTTATTATGTGGAGTTATACATACGAAGATTATATTAATGTGATGAAAAATAAGAAGCTGAAAATTACAGCTTCACGAAGTGCTTTTTTAAAAGCAATTACTTCGATTGAATCTAAACACTTTACTGTCAATGAAATCATTTCTAAAATTAAAGAATCAGAAGGGCATGTTAACATTATGTCCGTTTATAATATTTTAGAAGTCCTTTTAAATGAGCATTTATTATTTGCTAATACCTTTGACGGTAAAAATGTTTCGTATGAAGTAATAACACCACGTCTTGTTCACGTTCGTTGTGACTATTGTGGTGAAATTCACCATTTAGATGGCGATGAAATCGCTGTGCATGAAGAATGATGAAACGCCTTTAACGAATTAACCAGGAAATATAACGTTACTCTGGAACACTACAAACTAGAAGCCCACGGGATTTGTGATAACTGTAGTGCCAAAGAAAATATTAGAACAAATTATGATGTTAAATACGAGCAAAACAATTAAGCTGGTTTAACCGGTTAAAAAAATCTCACTTAATCGTGAGATTTTTTCGTCTTTGCAAAAATTAAGTTTATTTGCGCGGGAAATTTATGTATAATATTTAAGTCTCATAGGGGTATAGTTCAATTGGTAGAACAGCGGACTTCAAATCCGCGTGTTGTGGGTTCGAGTCCTGCTACCCCTGCCAAATTAGAAATTATACAACAACGTACGTTGTTGTTTTTTTATGGGGGTATAGTTCAACTGGCAGAACAGCAGTCTCCAAAACTGTGTGTTGTGGGTTCGAGTCCTGCTACCCCTGCCATTTTGAATGAAAAAAAGACACCAATTGCTTGGTGTCCTTCAAGATTAATCAAACGTTTAGTTTGATTTTTTTATTTCATTTGGAATCATAATGACCCCCAAAGTTTCGGTTCCGGCATGACATCCGTAAATCGAAGGGATGTTTTCTTGTGTATAAGTAAATCCACGTTGTTGAATTTCTTTTTTTGCCAATTCAATGTATGCGGGATCGGTTTGAATGGTTGAAACCAAAATTATATCGGCATCGTCGCCACTCATTTTATGACCGGCCGTCATTGTTTTTTCAATAATTCCTTTTAAAGTACGGCTAATCCCAATGTTTTTTGGTTTTTCTCCTCATCGAATTAGGAATTTTGTTTTGACAAATTTTAGTAAGCTAATTAAAGCTCCTTTACCACGACCACCACGGTGCAGTTTTTTAATATCTCCGGGAATTAAACCAAGAAAAATCTTATCTGACGCCACATCGGCGATTTTTTTAAATTCTTCTAAATCGGTAATGCCGCTTTTAATCATTTCGTCCATTTTTAGTGCTAAATATTTAATCCCATTAGCAGCGGTAAAGTGATCAATCACTGTTACTTTGCCAGTGTATTTTTCATCTTGTGTTACCATTAGGGCCACATCTTTCATTCCGCTTAAGTTCGGAGTGATTGTGATGTGAAGAATATGATCATATTTTTTTAACATTTCGTCGTATTTTACTTCTAGTTCACCCGGTGAAGCCATACTTGTTGTGATTTCTTCCTTGTTTGAAACGCGAGTAAATACGTCGTATTTTTTGATATTTTCTGGTGTATCCAAAAATTCAGTCTTATCCCCCAAAATAACATGGAGTGGAATGACATGAATGTTTGTATTTTTGATGGCGCTGTCATCAATGATGATTCCACCGCTATCAACTAAAATACCATACTTCATTATTTCACCAACCTCTATTTATTTCATACAGACAAAGCAAAAGTATGTCTTCCTGTATGTGCAGTAATTACATTTGAAAGTTCATGAAATTTATTAATTTTAAGACCATGTTCTTCAATTGCATTTTTTACTAATTCAATGTTTTCTTCCTCAGTTTTAGAGTAAGCAACATCAATGGTTTTGACATCGTCCACTCGTTCCATTAAAAGATTAATGGCATCGTTAATCGCTTTTTTAAATGTTCTGGCTTTTCCTTCTTTATCAATTTCACCATTATATTTCAAAATGGGGGTAATTTTTAGAACTTTTGCCAATCCGGCAGCTGCTTTTGAAATTCGTCCTCCACGAACTAGTTGGTCCAATGATTTTGGAATAATAAAAGTTAAAAAACTTTCATTTAAGTTTTCGATTTCCTGTTTGATTTCCGCACCAGTTTTACCATCTTCGGCCATAGTAAGAGCTCGCTCGATTAATTCATCTAAAACGATACTTACTCCATTAGTATCAACAACAAAAACCTTATTTTCGTATGGTTCATCTAAAGATAATAAGCGCGCCGCATTATATTGTCCTGACAAACCTTTTGATAGTAATAACACGACAACTTGATCATACTCTTGTAGTAATTTATCTCATTGTTGGGTCATAACTCCCGGAGGTGTTAATGATGTTTTTAGGGCTGATTTATCTAATTCTTTATAGAACCTATCAACATCTAAATCATCATCATCCGATAATTGACTCCCGTCTGGTAAAGTAATCATTAATGGAACGTATGTAAAGCTGTTCCGGTTTTTAAATTCATTCTTTGTACAAGAAGAATCTGATAATATAGCAATTTTCATTTTTAATCTATACCCCCTTAAAAATATA
>JALAGN010000013.1 GCA_022712415.1 Spiroplasma sp.
AGACCTCCAACCATGGCAGAAGCTGAAATTCGTTTTGGATCTTTAATCATGAATGGAATGGCACCTTCAGTCACGAAGCAAGCTCCCATAATTCAGTTAACTTTGGCAGCATCACGGTCTTTTGCTGTTCAACTACGTGGGAAGATGACAGTACAGATTGCAATCATTAATGGCGGCAACATTCCAGCAAGTAGTGATGCTGCCATTAAAATTTGTTGTTGTCCTAATAAAGCACCAGTGGCATCATGCCCACCTGGACCTTTAATTAGTTGTCCCCCAACAGCAAGTGTTCCTAAGGTATACGCAATTTTATTAATTGGTCCTCCCATATCAAAGCACATCATAATTCCAAAGAGTGCTGAGACTAGTAAGATTAAATCATGGTTTGCTAATCATGAAATTCCATTACTCAATTCCATCATGAGATATCCAATCGGAATATTAATGACGAACATCGCAACCCCAGTTGATAAAATACTCAACAGTGGCACAAACACAATATCGCGTGCTCCACTTAAACCTTTTGGTAATTTTGCTAACGCTTTAGTTCATCCAAAAACAATAAGCGCTGCTAAGTACGCTCCAAAGATTGCTCCGATGAAACCAGATTCGTGGCTTTCAAATGGTAGGAGTTTTCCTCACAAGTTTGCTCATGAACCGTTAGAAGCATAAGCAAACGACATAATGTTCGATGATGTGAGACCGGCAATAATTCCAGGCATCAGACCTTGCGGTCCAACAATTGAATACGCAATGTATCCCCCTAAAATCGGGATCATCATTTGCATTGATAATTTTCCAAGGGCGGCAAATCATCCGGCGGCGGCATTTTGGGTTCCAAAGTCGCCCCCCCCTTTGCTGCCCGCTGCGAAATCAATTAGGAACGCAATTCCTAATACAATTCCTCCGGCGACAACGAATGGTAACATTCTTGATACTCCGGCTAATAAGTTTCCTTTAATATCTTTAAATTTTTTTAATGATAATTCAGAATCACTGTCGTCTTTCGCGTTGGAATGAATTTCAGTCACACCAACACCGTTTAAAGCATCTTGTAAAATTTCTTTTCCTTTAAAGATGGCATTTTTAGTTCCAGTATCAATAACTTTCTTATTATTGAAGCGTCCCATTCCAGTTAACGACTTATCGTGCGCTAAGAAAATAACTTTAGCATTATCAATCTCAGCTTGTGATAATTTATCTTCTGTTCCACGACGTCCTTGGGTTTCAACTTTGGCAGTTAAACCTAATTCTTTCGCGTACTGAATAATTTTTTCTTGTGCTAAATAAGTATGTGCAATCCCAGTCGGACAAGCTGTAATCCCAACAACGTCATAAGTTGTGTTAGTTGATGTTGCTTTTTGTTCGACCTTTTTAGTTTTAAAAACATTAATCACTTCTGCTGGTTTTTTCGCCACTTTTAGTTGCGCAATATTTTCTTGTTGCATAAGGACCCCGGCTAAATCACCAAGCGCACTTAAATGTTCATCACTATCTTGTCCACTTGTAATAATGAAGAAGATTAAGTCCACCGGTTTTTCGTCTGGTGATTTTCAATCGATTGCTTGTTGTGTTCTAACAAATACGATGCGTGCTTCGTTCACAACTGGATTTAGGATATGTGGAATCGCAATTCCATCTCCCATCGCAGTTGATTCGGTCGCTTCGCGTTTTTTCACTTCGGCAATAAATGTTGTTGTATTTTTAATGAGTTTTAGATCGAGTAATTTTTGCGCGACCAATGAAAATAATTCATCTTGGTCTGAAGCTGCAAGATCAAGCAAGATCGTATTCGCATTAAACATTTTATTTAATTCCATAAAATGATTCCCCCTTTATTTTATTTTGGTAACTTGAATTGTGCCAACCAATGGTTCAATTTCATCTTTTGTGGCAAGTCAAGTGGTAAATGCTGTTGCTCCACCACAAGCAGCGGCATATTTTAGCGTGGTTGTTACATCATATTGTTGGGCTAACCCGTGGATAAATCCCGCGAGCATACTATCTCCCGCTCCAACAGAATTGACAAGCTGGCCTTGTGCAATCCCGACTTGATAAATTTCGTTTTGTTCACTAAAGTAGTAACTTCCTTTTGCGCCCATGCTGAGCAAAATGTTTCTGGCCCCTTTAGATTGTGCTGCTGTAATTAATTGTTGCAGCGAATCTAATTCTTCCGTCACGTTGGGCAGTTGAAAGACATCGTTCAACTCATCAATGTTGGGTTTAATTAAAAACGGTCGGGCCTCCAGTGCTAATTGCAACGCTTCTTTGGCGGCGTCAACAATAAAGAGACCGTTCTTTTCTTTAACGATTGTCCCGATTTGTTGATAAATATTTTTTGGCACATTTTTTGGAATGCTGCCCGTTGCGACCACAATGTCGTGCGGTTGAATGTTCGCCGATAAGTATTGCAAGAGTTGTTGTAAAACAGCGGGATCAGTTTCAAAACCTTCCCCGTTTAGTTCGGTCTCTTGATTGGTTTTTAAATTTTTAATTTTGTAATTAGTCCTTGTGTTTCCGTCGTTCGCAAAGAAATGGTTTTTTAATTCCAGAATCTCAAATTTCTTTTCAAAAACATCTGGATTATTTTTCCCAAGAATCCCGGTTAGTTGGACGTCTTCATTTAAATTATTTAAGACGACACCAACATTAATTCCTTTACCACCAACAACACTATATTCATCATGGTAATAATTAGTTTTCTTTAATTCCAAATCCTGCGACATTAAGATAATTTTATCAATGGCCGGGTTCAGAGTAATTGTGTAAATCATATTAGTCCTCCTCACTTAAGACTGGTAGGCGTTTTTTTGAGCCAAATTTAACGAGCGAGATTGAATTAAATTTCGACTGATCGGCCAAGACGAATGGTAATTCTGTTTTCGCAATCACCTTTTTCTTTAGCGCTGCTTCTTCGGCATCGGTTGTATAGTAATTAAAATGCTCATCAATCGCGTTGGACCCTAAAAAAGCAACATCGAAATGATAATCATCAATAAAGGAAACGGCTTCAATGCCGACAATCGAACGAGTCGTATTTTTTAGTTTCCCCGGAATTAAGATAATATTTTGAATATCTTTTTTAGATAGCAGCAACGCATTTTCAATCGAGTTAGTATAAATGGTTAAATTCATTTCAGCTGTAATTAACTGAGCAACTTGATAGGTTGTTGACCCGGCATCAAGGAAAATAACTTCCCCAGGTTTAATGCATTGAATTGCTGCTTTTGCAATTTTGACTTTCTCACTTGAGTGTTCAATGAACTTCTCATCAATTTTTAATTCCGGAATCACTTTCGTCGCAATTGATTTTGCACCCCCGTAAACCCGAATTAATTTTTGTTCATTATTTAATTCGTCTAAATCACGGCGCAGTGTTGTTAACGGAATATTTAAAAAATCCGATAGCACTTCGTTTGAACAGTAGCCGTTTTCATTGACATAATTAATAATGCGATTTAATCTCTCTGCCTTCATATCTCTTACCTCAAAATCATTATACACCAAAGAAAACCATTTTCGACCAAAAAGAACCAAAAATTAAGAAATAAAAAAACCTGTCGGAACAGGTTGTCATATTGACATTAAATTAATCTCATGAAGCAACAAGCGCGTCAATGATATCGTTTTTTCATTCCTCAATGTCCATTTCATTGACGAAAATATCCAAGAATGCTTCGCGGAACGAAACAATAAAGTTAGCACTAAAGTCTTCCACTTCAATTTCTTGTTTTTTTAGTTCATCTGTAATTGAGGCTGGGTAAGCAGGATTAAAGACGATCGAAACAACGGCTCCTTCGGCAAATTCTCATGCGGCATCGTCATCAACTAACTCTTTTGTTAAATGCGCGTAAATGTCATCGCTCACAGGAGCTTGTTTTTTAACTTCCGCGGCAATTTCTTCGATCCCTAGCCCTTTGGCAGTTAAGTCATCGTACACTGTTTCAATGATTTCAGCGAATTCCATTGTTCCAAAGTATAATGAAATTCCGGCAATTAACTCTTCAAATAAATTGGTTGAATCTTCCTCTGAGATGGTATTAATGAATGTTCCTATATCTTGTGCTTGTTTATCTGTCATATTTGTAATCTCCATTTTCTTATGTTTTTATTATCTCCTAAACTGACGGAATATCCAACAAGAATTGAAAATAAAAACATAAGGCTCATATTGACAATATAAATACATTCAGAATAATCTACTCTCAAAAAACTATTATTTTTTACTTTTAAGAATACAACTAAAC
>JALAGN010000003.1 GCA_022712415.1 Spiroplasma sp.
CTTTTGATGTCGTCGTTTGAAATTTTTATTAGTTCCTTCAACCGCTACATCTATGAAGAAAAAAATATTATCAATTACAACAACGAATATAATATGAACGATCCAATTTATAATATTCCATTCTCGAAAAAAACTATCAGTGCTTGAGATGGGTTTGGCAGCTCGCTTACAGTTGGTAGTGAATTAGAAAATAATTTGTCAACCGTTTATAATTCAATTGACAAATATGAAGATTCAGTTAATGCATCTACAATCATTCCTAAAATTATTTACAACGGAAATGATTTAGAATGAATCACGCAATATGTTGCCGAGAATAATAATTTCATTGATGTCATGAGTAAAGTTTTTTTGAACAACGCAGCTAACGTAAATGAAAAATCATTTTCAATCGGAACGTTTGAACAATTTGAAAATTATTTTGTTCATGCACTTCAAGACTCGACAACTGGCGAAGAGTTCGACGACACAAATCAAGTTTCGTCTGAGCGTCTTAAGAAAATTGCCGAAACAAATTCGCTGTTTGAAAATTTCATTCCGATGATTTTAAAAAGTTTATTTGGTAATTCGGATATTGATTTTGATAATACAGATGACTGAAGAGAGTTACTGCTTGATGTTGCTCGTGCTCTGTTACCAAATTCATTTTCGAAACAATATGTAACACAAGAGCGTAAAACGCAATTTTATTTTGAAATGAATTCAGAGAACTATCTTCCAGACCAAGAATATTTAGCGACCGTTGCAAATGTGAACATCGGTGACTCGTCGTATAAAATTACAGGTCTGAACAAAAACCAAACAGCAATTAATATTAATAGTGATCCATTTATTTCTGACGAAGATGTCAATCGGATTTTATTGGGCGAATCTGTTGCCGGAGTTTATGATGCATCATCACAACAGTTAACAATTCCGGTCGTGGCAAATAAAAATAAGGGAAAAAGTTTATCATCGTCATCGCAATTGCAAACTACTTCGCAAGCTTTAGCATTACAAAATAATTCTGTCATTCCAACCGATGCATGAAGTTATTTAAATTATGCTGAAGCAAACTCGCAAGACAAATTAATCAATGCAAGCAAAGACGAGTGATTAAAAATTTCAGAAACCGATACTTCGAAATTCAATTACTTTAATTCGTTTGATCAAAAAAATAATTTAAACCCGAGCACACAATTTTATGTCGACAACGTTGTTGAAGATGGGGTGGTCAAAAAAGTTGTGCGACCTTATTATAATTACAACGATGTTATGTTGTTTGTTCCAAAAAGTGTTGTGCCTGATGTAAAAGATTTATACTCAACTCACAATTATAGCGCAGCACTTGGTCGGAGATATGATATCAAATCGACAATCAATCAAGATACAAGTAATGCGGTCAAACAAAACTGATATGGTTCGATTGACAATAATCTAGTTCCCGATTTTGCAAAACAAGCTTGAGGGGATAAG
The DNA here is from genome assembly GCA_022712415.1 of Spiroplasma sp. GTDB lineage: Bacteria > Bacillota_I > Bacilli_A > Mycoplasmatales > Mycoplasmataceae > JALAGN01. Next base: position 1,456 of record JALAGN010000003.1, read on the forward strand.
TCGGGAGATTACTGATGAGTTGCTCCTTATAATTTAAATTATGATTATGATTTTAAAACAACAAGTAACGGACAAGTTGGTTTAACCGATGTGCTGTTTAGTAATTTGAATACCTGAATTGATGATGCCGTTTCTAAAATGGGTAGTCCCTTAAAAATTGTCAACGACGTTCCGACAATCCCGAATGTAAAAAATGTCAAATTAAAAGTGATTGATACGATTAATAGTTACGACCGCGAGTTAATTATTGCCGATCAAAAACTAATTAATCTTATCGAGGGATATGGTGTTGAAAATGTTATTACAAAACCAACTTCTTCAGTCGGCGAAATTGACCACACTTATCAATCGGGCTCGTCACAAATTGATGTCTATGAATTAAAAACAATGGGCGACATTATGAATGAAGAAGAAAACTTGGCAACGTTGCAAGATAACAATTATGTTGTCCAAAAATGATTCAACACAAAACTTTCGAAAGTTGATGAACCGTTAAATCTAACGGCTGGGATGTCAGGAAGTCTCAACAATAATGTTGGAATTGGAATGCTATTTCATGATGGAATTAATAGTGTGAAATCGGGGTACAAAAATGTTGATCTTGTTTCTGTCAAATTAAGAACGGTAATTAGTGTTTCAGAAATTGCCTTTTCAATCGGGCTGTTCATTGTGATTGCTCTCGCCTTGATTTGTGCTTTAGTTATCTTTATTATTTCTGATCTCTTTGCTGCGAAATACACTGATATGCTCCGTTTCCTAAAAATTACGGGATACAATAGGCGAGAACAAATCTTTATCGTGATGATGCCGCAAATTGTCTTTGCTATTATTGAAATTATCATCGGGGTCTTTATTCCGTTAGTCTTTGTTCAACCGGTCTTAAACTTATTTGATGGGGTTGGAGTCACAATTAATGTCTATAATCCGTGATACTTGGTTCTTGGTGTGATCGTAAGCCAATTGCTCATTTTTGGGATTGGAAACCTCGTTGCCATATCCAAGATTATCCGCTTGAAAACAACGGGTTATTATACAAAATAGTTTTTTATAAAATATCAAATAAATATCGTTATTTATGATAATATTTATTTTGGATTATATTTATATTCTCAAAGGTAGGTGAAATTTATGCCAAAAGCTGATATCCATCCAAAATATTTTGATGCAAAATTCATCTGCACAACATGCAGTAACGAATTTGTTTGTGGAACTACAAAAGCTGATGAAGTAAGAATTGATACATGTGCAAACTGTCATCCATTCTACACTGGAAAACAAAACTTCTCAAATGCAGAAGGACGTGTTGAAAGATTCAACGAAAAATTTGCAAAACAAAACGCAAAACTTGAAGCAGCTAAAAAAGCTTCTGATGAACAAAAAGCTAAAAATAAAGTTAATGCAAAACCAAAAAAAGACGCAAAAGCTGAATAATTTTACTAAAAACGCTCCAATCGGGCGTTTTTATTTTGGACGGTTAACAATACGGGGAATTTAAGATAAAATAAATCTAATGGGAGGTGGCTACAATGAGTATTAAATTAAAATATGCAACAGTCATTGATAAGAAAAAGACCCAACCTCCAGTTGAGTTAGATTTTGAGGCGCAAGCTGGGCAATACACTTCCATCGTGACAAGTGATATGGCAGATCAAAATTATTTGGCCGATATCTTACTAAGCCGCAAATATCTCAAATCAGGGAGTCTCACAATCGACAATAATACGAAAGTGAACAAGTATTACGCCAAGCGCCACATCAATTTAATCAAAGGTTCAAAAGCGCGTTTGCCATTTTTATCTGTCCGTCAACGCATGATTTTTTCATTGATGTTTAACAAGGACTTTAGTGTTCGAGCAAAAAGTGAACTAATCAAAAACCGTTATGAATGATTATCATTTAAATCAGCCAAACAAAATAAAACCGATATCGAAATGCGCGCTAATGTTGATAAAATCATTTCGCGTTTCATTGAGGCAACTTCGGAAATTGAAAACAATTGAATTGACGAATTCCGAAAGCAAATGGTCGAGTTTCACGAGAAAAAAATTCGTGAAACTTATGCTGACATGTCAGAATACAACAAGGTGATCATTCGCGATTACACTAATTTAATTGAGGTGAATTGAAGTAACCAATTGTACGAAACATTTTTAGAAAGTCTATGAGATAAAGTTTATTCATTTATGGATATTGCTTCAAACTGTCACTGTGAATTTAATGCCAAGTCGTCAAAAAATAAGGCGATTAAAAAACTCCATAAGGAATTGAATTTTCATCAACACCAATACATTGTCAAAAAATATTTAAAACAAATTGAAGTAAAAATCAACGACTTGAAGAAAACTATTTTTAGTTCGGGGTTTATCCTAAAAACAATGCGCGCTCGCGTCTTCACAGAGTTGGCAAAATCAAATAAAGAAGAACGTAAAAAAGTTGCGGCCGAGTTAGCGAAATGAAGAGAATTAACAAACGACCAACACGTTGAGTTTGTTGAGAAACAAGAGCAAATCTTTTTCAGTAACTTGCTTGATGAGTCGATTCAAATTAAAGGTAAGATCGTGGAAATGATGCATGCCTATCATCAAAAAATTTTAACCAACTCATTACAAAAGATGGATCCGAATTTGTACAAATCAGAATTGGAACGTTTGAAATTAAATGTGAAATCAATTCGCTTCCAAGCCTTAGATTGAACTGATGACTTAATGCAAAAATTAGGTATTAGTTATGATTGAAAATATTTCAAAAGCAGTCAAACAAGACTGAATGAAATTTTCTTCCGCATCTTGCAAATGTATTACAATAAAAAACACAATGTTATTTTTCAAAATACGTTTGCAAGTCTTTCACGTGAAGACAGTCAAAAATTACTAGATGTTTTAACTCGTTTAATTGAACTTGACCCGGAGATGACAATTATTTTTATTGAAAATGATTACCGCAATCTACCGCGCCTGTTAAGTGAGAGCTACAAATATCAAAACGGCATCCTGGATAAATTCGACATTAAAGATGATATCCAAAAAAATACCGAAGCTTATACTGATTCGATTTTCTTTAAATACAATAAGTTACAATTTAAAGTTAACAAGGGAGCAGCTATTACTGTTTCGGGACAAAAAATTAAATTAAAAGGTGAAGTTAACAACTCGGATAGTGTTGTTTTATTAAATCCCTTTTTCATAAAAACAAATAAAAAAAATAGTAAAAATCCAATTATTACATATAATATTAAAGGAATAAAAAACAACACATTTAAAGATCCGTGAATGCATTTGGGGGTTAATAGTGTTGGAAATAAAATTTATTATTATTCAGAGGACACTGAAAGAAACATTGAAATATTTATTGAAGAGGATTCATTAATTAAAACATTGTAGGGAGAACGTTATGGACAAAACTAATGCGAATTTACTGTTTGAGAAAATTCAAAAATTTGACAACATCATTATTAGTAAACATAAGACACCTGACTGAGATGCACTAGGAAGTGCTGAAGGTCTGCGTAATATTATTAGTGATAACTTTAAAAATAAAAACATTTTTGTGGTTGGAGCAACGTTGGATGGAACGGGTTTAATTGACGACGAAAAGTTAACACCAGAAATCATTAAGGCGGCATTGTTAATTACTGTTGACACCGCTAATATCGAACGCCTTGATTTTGAAAACTTTGGCGATGTCAAAGAATCATTTCGAATTGATCACCACATCAACAATACTCCGTACACTGATTTTGAATATATCTTTTCTGATGCAATTGCTTGTACCCAAGTCATTACATTGTGAGCAAATGAAATGCAATTGAAAATTTCAAAAACCGCAGCAGAATATTTATACCGCGGTCTCTTGACTGATTCAAATCGCTTTGCCTACCGCAACACTGATGAAAGAACGTTTGAAGCAGCAAAAATTTTAACTCGTTGTGGAATTAATGTCGCCGAAATTACACAGGACATTTATAAACGGACACTGCGCCAAGCACAATGATCGACCGAAGCTTTTGGTCGGATTGTTATTGATGCCGAAACAAAATTTGCTTATATCATTGCTGATTACAAAGATATAAAAAAATATAATTTAACTAATGATGAATTCAAATCGGCATTGGGTGCCATGGGAAACATTATTGAAATTGATGTTTGAGCATTAATTTATGAACTAACAGAAACAAGCGGAATCAAAGTTTCACTGCGTAGTAAAAAAATTGATATCAATAAAATAGCAATGAAATATGGTGGAGGCGGACACTTGTTAGCGAGTGGTGGATATCTTGATTCATGAGATGATCTAGATGCATTTCTACTTGATGTAAAAAATTATCTAAAAGGGGAAAAATAATTATGGCAAATCACAATTTAAAAAATAAAAAAGGTTGAATCGAATTAATCACTGGATGTATGTTCGCCGGGAAAACAGAAGAATTCATTCGTCGAATTCGTAACTTTACCTATGCTCGCTTCAATGTTGTCATTTTTAAACCTTCCATTGATGTGCGTTATTCAGAAACACAAATTCTATCACACGCCGGAGCAACAATTGATGCAATTACAGTTTCATCATCGCAAGAAGTCGCTGACATTGTGCGCAACACAAAAGAACAAATCGATGTTGTTGGAATTGACGAGGTGCAATTCATCGATACCGGAATTGTTAAAGTGTTAAATGATTTTGCTGATCGTGGAATCATTGTTGTTGCTAATGGATTGGACAAAGATTTCAAATCAGATCCATTCCAAAACGTTGATCAATTATTAGTGCAAGCGGAGTATGTAAAAAAACTGGCATCAATCTGCCGTGTCTGTGGTGGAAACGCCAACCGTACACAAAGAATTGTTAACGGGAAACCCGCAACAAAAGATGAACCAATTATTTTAGTATCAGGTAATGACCACTACGAAGCTAGATGTCGTCATTGTTATATCAAACCAGAATAGAGGTGAAAGTATGAACAAGAAAACAAACGAAGCGCTCGAGACGATGAAAAAAAGAATCGAGCAAATCGATTTAGATTTACAGTCCGATGAAATTTTGTCGAACATTAAAAAAATGACAGAGTTAAATAAAGAGCGTGCCACTTTGGAAGCGCCAGTTGCTAAGTACAATGAGTTTTTAAATTTAACAAATGAAATTGTACAAGCAAAAGAAATTTTAGCCAATGAAAAAGACGAAGAGTTACGTGAATTTGCTAAATTACAAATTACGGAATCAGAAGAGAAACTCGGACCGCTTGAAGATGAAATTCAATTATTACTTTTACCCCGTGACCCTAACGATGACAAAAATGTTATTTTTGAAATTCGGGGAGCAGCCGGTGGAGACGAAGCAAATATTTTTGCAGGTGACTTGTACCGTATGTACTTACGCTACTTTGAAAAAGTTGGATGAAAAGTTGAAACCATTGACGTCTCAGAATCAGAGGCGGGAGGGTTCTCACAAATTTCTTTCATGGTGAAAGGGGATTCGGTTTTCTCAAAAATGAAATTTGAATCAGGAGCCCATCGTGTACAACGTGTTCCGAAAACAGAAACCAAAGGAAGAATTCAAACTTCAACTGCAACTGTCGCAGTATTACCAGAACAAACGGATGTTGAAGTTGAAGTTAAAGCAAGTGATTTACGAATTGATACTTATCGTGCTAGTGGTGCGGGAGGTCAACACGTTAACACAACTGACTCAGCTGTTCGAATCACACATATCCCAACTGGAATTGTGGCCTCTTCACAAGACGGAAGAAGTCAACATGACAATAAAGATATTGCGATGACAATGCTGCGTGCCAAAATTTACCAAGCTGAAGTTGATAAACAACAAAGTGAGGCGCACGACTTAAGAAAATCGGCAGTGGGAACTGGTGATCGAAGTGAAAAAATTAGAACATATAACTATCCACAAAACAGAGTAACTGATCATAGAATAAATTTAACATTGCAGAAACTAGATCAAGTAATGGAAGGGAATATTGAAGAAATAATTACTTCATTGATTACGAATGAACAGAAAGAAAAAATGGAAAAATATATCGAACAATAATACTTTACTAAGCTTAAAAAATAAATACCTTGACGAGTTTGAAAATAAAAATGATTTTTATGAATTAATTTTTTATATCAAAGGGTGAACCAAAAGTGATTGCATCATTCATGAGATTGATACTTTTGGATTAGAGGAAGAGGAAAAGTTTGTCGCTCTTTTTGAAGGGTTGAAAACGAAACCACTTCAATACCTTGTCAACGAAGCTTTCTTTTTTGGTAACAAATTATTTGTTGACGAACGCGTTTTAATTCCGCGTCGTGAAACAGAACTGCTTGTTGAAAATGTTTTGAACGATAAAAACGAGTACGCAACTTACGTTGATGTTTGTACTGGTTCAGGGTGTATTGCAATTGCCATTGCCAACAGCAAAAAATTTGAAAAAATATATGTCGCTGATATTTCAAGTGAAGCATTGGAAGTGGCAAAAATTAATTTTGCCACATTCGACACCAAAGCTGAAGTGTTGCAAGGTGACTTTTTAGAACCATTGATTAAGCAAAACATTAAAGCCAATCTTTTAACAATCAATCCGCCGTACATCGACGAAAGCGATCCAAATGTAGAAGAAAAAGTTCGTAACAACGAACCACACATCGCGCTCTTCGCCGAAGACAGTGGTTTAGCATTTTATAAAAAATTATTTGACAACCTAGAATCGGTTGTTGATACTTCACAAAAATTCAAAGTCCTTTGTGAGTTTGGATTTAAACAAAAGAATGAGATCAAAAAAATATTTTTAGACAGCGGTCTTCCTTACAAACTGAATTTTCAGAGGGACTACTCGACACACTGAAGATATTTCATTCTAACAAATTAGGAGGTGAATAATATGAAAGAGAATCACGACAAGCTAGGAGCTAATCTGAACTGAAGCCGCATGAAACTTTACAATGTCATTTTTGTTGTCATCTTATTTATGATTGCAATTGTCGGAGTTTTTTTTGTTATTATTTCAAACCTCAATCAAGCGGTTAAATATTATGGCGATGTTCAAGGATCGTTACGTGGTCTCTTTGGCAAAACTTTAACACCAACAACGACAGCAATCTATGTTCCGGCATATATTGGTCTTGGTGGAATTGTAGTTATTTTAATGACCGAAGTGATCCTGACAAGCTTTGTCAGAAAAAGTGTAAAAGCAGAATCGTTCATGATTCTGTCAACATTAATTCTGCATGTCCTTGCTGTGATTTTTTCCTTCCTCATTTCATATGCGGAATTTAGTTATGCTAATTTTTCAACCACCTATGATGTTTTTTCATTAAGTGTTGACAACAAAAATTTCATCGACCATATTCCGAGTTTAAAAGGGACAAGTGCACTTAAAATGATTGCATATCACAAAGAGCACTTATACAAATGAACCAACGACAGAACAACATGATGATTACAATTTATGCGTTTGGCAGTCATTTTAGTTTCACTAATTATTTTCCGATCAGCATTCTCAACCCAAGATAGTTACGCGCAAAACGTGTCACGAAATTTGGAATCAAATGTCAAAAGAACTAACGTCGGAAAAAGTAAAGTCTTAAAATTTATTGGGCGTGTTTTTGCTACCAACGAACAAACCATTTCGTGATGAGCTTTAATTGTGACAATTATTATTCTCATCCCGCAATTCATTTATGTGATCTTGCTTTCGATGGATCAATCCGAAATCACAATGATTATCCAATGAAGTACCAATGGAAAACAAATCGTCGGTTCGGTTTCGGACTTGAGTGATTTCTCAACAGTCCTTGATCAAATTAAAACACCGAGTGCTTTTCTTCTTGTGCAATTGCCAATCATTATTGTTGGAGCTTCGATTGTGACATCGCTTGCTTTCGTTTTTAATATTATTCGTCAATGAAGAACTGATATCAGTACTTTTGTAACGCAACTATCAGTTTCGGTGATCGAAATGATCCTTACATTAATGTTTGGAGCAATCTCGAAAGGATACATGAACTACATTGTGAGTGAGTGAAATACCAATGATATGTTCGGAGTGTTTGCAAAAGTGCAAGGGAACGAAGCGTTCCAAATGTTGACGCAAATGTTTGCCGTTCCTATTTTCAATAGTTCCAATGAATTGGACCACGTTTGATTATACGGTCTTGAATATGTGACTGAGTTTGTGATTTCAATTACATTGTTCTCAACTTGCTACATTATGATTTGCCATCGCTTGTTGCTGATCGTTAATATGCGTCGGGAAGAAAGAAGCAAAATTGTGAATTCCGAAGCCGAATTACAACATGTTCAAATATAAGTACCAATTGGTACTTTTTTTATTTGCCTTTGTTGCAATCCTTTAAGATATAATATTTCAAACGAGGTGTGTGAAATGCAACAATTAAATCCAACTGAAATTCGAGCTGCTATTGCAGCGCTGTCGCATAATGAAATTGTTATTTTACCAACCGATACGATTTACGGAATTAGTGCGATTGTGAGTGAAGACAATGCTCGTCGAATTAATACCATAAAAAAAAGTGCGTTAGATAAACCGCTCATTATATTAATTTCCAACTTAGAGCAGGCATCTCAATTTGTGACCGTAGATGAGGTCTTTACAAAAAATATTCAAACAACTGATCCAATAACTGTTATTTCTAAAAAAGTCGGAGCTGACACCACGTATGCTTTACGCCTTGTATCAAGACCAGACCTTCAACAAATCATTGAAGCGGTTGGTCCGATTTATTCCACAAGCGTTAATGTGGCCGGCAATCCAAATTTAAGTCGAAAAGAAGAATTATTGCATTTTTCAGACGCAATTTTTCAGGTATTTTTCACTGAAAATTTGATAGGAAAACCGTCAAAAATCCTTAATTTATCGGATTTTTCAAAAAAAAGATGGCATTTATAATAACACACCACTCACCCCAATGCAACAAAATAGGTAAAAAAATTCACATTTTTATGCTATAATATGTGTGTAGGTTAGGGGGTTTTAAGATGTTTGTTAATCCATTCGAGCGAATGAAAAAGAAACGCGAAGAAAAAGAACGAATTGATAAAGAAACTCAGGAAGAAAGGGAAAAATACGCCAGACTCGGTGTCCAAATGGGACTAACCGATGCTGGTGGAAAAGTTCCTTCATTCATGCAAGGGATAATGGGAGAAGAGAAAAAACAAAACGTACCACCGTTTGGTATGTCTGTCGATTCTGACGATTATGGTTCATCAATGCCGATGCCATCATCGCCCGCACCAAAATCAAAATTAAGCAATGACTCATTAAAAGATTTATCACTACCCGGTGGAGCAGGCGCTGCACCCAAGGCTGATAAAGGTCCATCACTAATTACACCGGACGATAATGGATTTATCACTCCTGATCGCCCCTCATTGGGCTCAGGTGACATGTTTGATAATTTTGCCCCCCAAGCACCCATGACTGAACCTTCAAGTGAACCTCACTCTTTAGGAAGTGAACCTTCACCAATGCCACAGTTTTCATCGGCGCCACCAATTAGTAATAATGTTCCTGCCTTTGGCGGTTTTGACTCAACACCAACACCAGCTTCAAGCCCACCAATTAGTACACCGGTTTCGCCTAGTTCGAATTCATTAGAAGCTGTTGAGTATGATTCATCATTCTTCGCAGTGGAACAAAATGCATTAGACCAAATTGATGCACTTTTAAATCTGAATACAACACCAATTAATAATATCGGCGATATCTCGGCAATTATTGATGAGCTAAACAATGAAGCCAGCAAGAAACAATTCTTTGCCATCTTCGGTGATATTGCCGAAACAAAAGCGTGCACAACAGCTATTGTTGATGCTACAAACTTAAATCCGATTACAATTGAAATGAAAAAAATGTACTCGTACACCACACCGTTCTTGTATGTGTTAAAAGCAATCATTAATGGTTTGGAAACGGTTTCAGTTGATGACAAACGGGCCCTATGGGATCGTGTGGCCATCTTCTTATCAGCAACATCGTACGGAAAACAAGGTACAGAAATCGAATTGATTTTTGAAGAAGAACTTGCATTGGCGGATCCAATGGAATCAGCCAAAGACGAGTTCCGGCAAGCCTTCGCCGCTTACGATATGACTGATAAAAATATTTTAATTAATCTGACTGACTTCCGCGGTCTAGACTTCGTTGATATGAATAACAGTATTCTATTTGTGACCGATTTATTCCTCGGAATTGCTAACATGAAGTTCTTGTTTGAACTACCGTACGATTCTTATATCTCACACTTTCGCCTTTCAGCTTCAAAATCGTGAATGCAACTCTTTGATATTGTCAACAATACCAAAGCAGATGAAGAAGAAGCGACTGAAGCAACAGAAGAAAATGTCTTCTCAGAAATTCAACAAGGTGTGGCACCAAGTGCTCCAGCACCAGTGATACCACCAAGTGCAGCACCATTAGAGAGTGCGCCACCCGGTGGATTTGCACCGCAACCAATGACAAGCGAGATGCCGCCAAGTGCAGCGTCCGCAATGCCATTTGAATCGTTCGACAGTAACGCGCCTCGGGCAGAAGAAACTTCGTTCTCATCTCCCATCTCAGGCGGTGGATTCGTTCCACCAGGTTCAGCAAGTAACAACGCTCCCCAATCTCACGGAGCTGTTGCCGAAGTTAAAAGAGAAGTTGATCCTAAGGATGATGCTATCCGTATTAGAATCGATGAAATGTTAAAGAAAAAAGAACGAGAAAAACAAGAAGCTGAAGAGTTTGAACGACAACAAAATAGTCGTCAACTTATTGAGGCGACAATTGATCCATCGGTATTGGTCGATGAAGATGTAGTTCAAGGGGCGGGCGATGGTTCGCCACTTGATATCTTCGCTAATTTCAATGCCGCAGGATATAGCAACTTCATTAAGGAGGATGCGAGGAGAAGTCACGTCGAACGGGACCCCAACATCATTCAAGATGAACGACCCTATGAAGAAATAGTTGATAAACTAATCAACTTAAACCAAGACTTACAGAGTCAAAGTAATATTAATGTTGGAGCTGAGCTCTCAAAACGAGGCCCGGACGGGCGTGAGAAAGAACCGGAACCGGTTTTAAAAGTTCCTGGTAGTTGAGGTCAACTCAATTAACCAATTAGAAAATGATATTAACCAAAATTAAACAAGGAGGAAATTAACATGTTCGCATTATTCGCAATCTTAGCTTGAGTACTTGTGATGCTTGGTGCATTACTAGTAACTGGCTTCTCGGCGTTCGGACTTTTCTTAAAGGCATCAATCTCTGGTGCAATTAAGGGTGGAAAGGCACTGAGTGAGACATTAGTCAATATGGCTCACAACCCAATCGTTAAATTTTTTGATACAAATTTATACGGTGATAACAAAATTACAGATTTCTTTTTTGGAAATGCCGCAGCAGCTGAAAACCCAGCTGAATTAAACGTATTCCAATTATGAGTTGTACCAATCTTAACAATGGTAGCAGGATTATTCTTAATCACAATGGGGATTATTGAATTACACCGTCTAAAAAAATCACAAAAAGTTTCAAAACCATTTGTTAAAATTTTATTAATCATTTCAATGACACTTTACTTTATTTTAGGTAAAACATTAACAGTCATTGTCGGAGGAACATTCTTTGTTGCTCTAGTATTCTTAGAAATTGTCTTATTTGACACTGACGCATTAAATAACTATGCTGAAGAACGTAACCTAGTATCGATTTATCGAGAAGAAAGAAAATTCGAAAAAGAGGTAAATAAAGAGGGAAAGTCAACTGACAACACAGATTCGGAAATATCCGTGGTTCAAAAAACAGAAAATTCAAGTACGTTGGACCAAGATGAGAAAGCAAAAACAAGTGATAATTCTGTGTTGTCCAACGAAGAAATTAAATATAGTGAAATTCCAAACGTTGTCGAAGATCCATCTTCAATCAACAACAAGAAATACCAAAAATATTATTCACAATGAAAATTACTAAAAGCTCAACTAGATAAATTTAGAGCCGAATGTTATGAAAAAGTTTCATTCGGTTTAGATGAAAAAAGTAGAACTAAATTACAAAACAAATTTAACGAACGTGCTGAAAAAATTAACATCATTGCTAATGAGTTAAAACTAGCCGACTCGTTTAAAGAAAGTTTTATTGATCTACAAAATATCGATTCAGAAACAATTGCTAAATCAATTGGGGCGCCTTCGAGTGAAAATATGATGAAATCAAACGGAGCATTAGAACAAGCAACTACCACTTTCAACGGAGGAGAAGCATCAACTGATTACGATCCAAATATCGAATCAATCTATGCTGATAACTCAAACCGTGATAGTGAAATGCGTGCTCCATCATTTGCACCACCTTCAAGTGCACCAACACCAGGGGAACCAATCAATACTTTTGTGGCTCCGCAAACTGTTGGGACAGTTGAATTCCAAAAACGTGCAGCGGAAGAAAAAGCATTTATGCAACAAGCACTTGCTCACGCCGTACGAATGGACTTTGATATGTTGCCCGCAACTAATGAAGATGCCAATTATTCATACGAACGCTTAACACAAGATTTAAATTTATTTGTTGAAACTATGGACCTTTCGTTTAGAGGCGGTCACACTAAGATTTCTTCAACACCAACTCCGGCTCCGGAATTATCAACTGAGGCACCACGCTTTGATACGCAAGTAACTGCACCGCCAACTTTTGATTACATTGAAAGTGAAGTGACAGATGAAGTTGCAACAACTGAAGCACCAGGAATGCCAGCAGAAATGATCAGACCAGAAACATTTGTTGTGCCAACAACAGGAACTGTCGATTACAACAAACGAGCAGAAGAAGAAAAAGCATTTATGCAACAAGCTCTTGCTCGCGCTGTACGAATGGACTTTAATATGATTCCTGTATCAGATACACAATCAAATACCACAATTCAACAAGTTGAAACTGAATTAGGATTATTTGTTGAAACAAAAGACTTATCATATAACACTGAACAAATTAATCACTTCGCAACAAAAACTGTTGATAACCCAGCAGAAATTGATGCACCAGAAGTGTTTAACACTAGCGCACCGGCTGAGCCCGCTTTTGAAAATCCATTACTAAACAAATTTAGTAATTTTGAAACACCAGCAGCTCCAAGTGAACCAGTTGTGGCTAATATTCCGACACCACCAAGTGCTCCAGTCTTTGAGGCTGCACCGGTTGAACCAGTTGCGGCACCAATGCCAGCACCTGCTGTGGAACAAGTTGCTAACCATGTAGTTGAAGAAATTAAAGTCGCAGCTCCAATGGTTGAAAGTGAACAAGACAACGGGAAAATTGATCAAATTGAAAAACGCATGGAAAACATTGAAAAAATGATTCAATCGTTATCACTTGCCCAAAACTATCCAAAAGCAAACGCAACAATGGATTCTTCACAAGTGAATAAATTGCAAGATGAATTTTCAAAAATTGAAGAACAATTAGCTCGTATCTCACAAACATTTGATATCTCAAGCAATGAACCAAAAAATCATTTTGGAGCATTAATCAGAGGATACAAATACAACAATAAAAAATAGTTAAACAAAAAATCTATCCAAGCAATTGGATAGATTTTTTATATTGTAAACGATAAGATCACGGCAATAATTAAAATGACAGCAGCCGGAATTAAAATAATGTAACGAATACGGTTAATGATTCTTTCGAACGGTGTGTGTGTTTTTCGATAACGCATTCTTGTATCGTTTCAGAACGCAATCGCGTGACGATTTCGGACAAATCCAAGAATGAGATAGATGAGAAATCCGACAAAAGAGAAA
>JALAGN010000014.1 GCA_022712415.1 Spiroplasma sp.
AAAATAAAGATGATTTGAGTTTGGGTGATTTTCATAAAATCGAAGGCGAGATGGCAAAAACAAATTTTGTTACTGAATATCTAAATGATGAAAACAGGAAAGCCTTTGTTAAAAACATTGTTGCATGTATATATACAGCTGCCAAAATGGAAGAAGAATATGTAAGACCATTATTTAGAATGAATTTTGCATATGGAACTTATGTAAAATCTTTACACAGATGTAATGCTAAAAAGTTGAATGACTTAGTTAAACAATACGACTGTTGATTAAATGACGATATGAACGATGACAATGTCAACTTTGAATTTGCAAAGTTAACAAACAGCTTGTTTAATCGGAACGAAAAGGATCAAAAAATATTTTCATATCTTGTCCCGCTTTTTCGGTTAAATAGATAAAAGCATGAATTTGATTTGGTGGCGTATTTGCGGCAAAAGAATTATCAGAAGAACTAGTTTTAAAAACTAGTTTTTTTGCACATTCAATATTATTTTTTTGTTAAGTCTTTTTACTTGACATAGTTGTTGAAATCTTATAATATCATTGAGGACAAAATAGGAGGAAAAACATGGTTAAATTAAGATTAAAAAGAGCAGGTAAAAAAAGAGCAGCTTTTTATCGTATTGTCGCAATTGACTCACGTGTTAAACGTGATGGTGAATATATCGAATTGATCGGAACATACAATCCAATCAATAGTGAAGTAAAAATCAATAATGAAATTGCTTTAAAATGATTAAAAGATGGTGCTCAACCAACTGATACAGTTAGAAATTTATTATCAAAAGAAGGAATTATGACTGAATTACATAATTTCAAATTAGCTAACAAATCAGCTAAACCAGCAACTACCAAAAAACCAGCTGCTAAAAAACCAGCGGCTAAAACTGCAAGTACTGCTGCTAAAAAACCGGCAACTGCAAAACCAGCTGCCGCAAAATCAACTACAGCTGCTAAACCAGCTGCTAAAAAACCAGCAGCCGCTAAAACAACAACATCAACAACTAAAAAAGAAGCTTAATTTTTAAATGGATGCAATTACCAATAAAATTAAATCCGCAATTAACGTATTTTTAAATAGTGATGATTTTGTTGTTAAACCGCTAATTGAAACAGAAACTGAAATTGGTTTCATTATTGTTTCTGACTTAGAAAAAATCAATCAACTGACAACAATGAAAAACAAAATCAACCACCGCGTTTTTATTGAATTATTAACGAAAGCAATGAATGAATTGTTCGCAATTCCCAAACGGATTTATTTCGAAACTGAGGTCTTATATGCCCGTAAGTAAAGATTTAAAACGCATTGGTTACATTGCCGGAACCCACGGAATCAAAGGGGATCTAAAATTAGTCCTTGATGAATTCGTGACTTGTGATTTTGATTTTACGGGAACATATCTCTTTTTAGAAAAAGACCCAAATGTCTTTGTTCCCTTCGAAGTTGTACGATTGTTTCAAAAGAAAAATCTGATTATTAGTTTGCAAGAACTCAATGATATCAATGAGGCGCAAGCCTTTGTGAAAAAAACATGCTTCATTCGTGAAAACGAATTCGACAGTTTCTTCTCAGAACTTGTCGATTACAAACAATACGTTGTCCGCGAAGGGCAAAAGCATTTTGGACCAGTGCTGGATGTGATGTTCAACGGAGCTTACGAATTGTTTAAAGTTAACATTAACGGAAAACAAGTTTGGGTTCCCAATGTGGAACGTTATGTTGTCGCCATTGATGATGCAACTCGTTGCATCGAAATAATAGATAGTGATGTGTTAATCTAATGAAATTTTCAATCATAACATTATTTCCCAACATCATTGAAACGTACTTGTCAGAATCAATTATTAAGAAAGCAATTGAAACAAAAAAAATTACAGTTGAGATTTTAGACTTACGAGCATTTACAACTTTACCTCACGGACAGGTTGATGATTATCAATTTGGTGGTGGCAAAGGAATGGTGCTCATGTGTGAACCAGTTGTCAATGCGATCAACAGTGTCAAAACACAAGACAGCTTCGTCGTCTTAACTTCGCCGCAAGGTAAAACATGAGACCAAGCGCAAGCCCGCACCTTTAGTCAAACAAAAAAACATTTGATTATTATTTGTGGTCATTACGAAGGATTCGACAGTCGGATCTTGAATTATGTGGATTGTGAAATCTCAATTGGTGACTATGTGTTAACCGGAGGCGAATTAGCCAGTCTCATTATGCTTGATTCCATTGCTCGTGTTGTTGACGGAGTCATTAAAGCGGAATCACATCTCAATGAATCGTTTGAAAACAATTTACTCGATTACGATGTCTACACAAAACCTGTTGAATTTGACGGACACGTTGTTCCCGATGTTCTCTTGAGTGGACATCACCAAAACATTGACCACTTTCGCGAAACATCAAAAATTAAAAATACATTACAAAAACGACCGGACTTAATTGACACAACAACAATGTCACCAGTCCAGTTAGATATTCTAAAGAAATTGAAAGGAGAATAATCATGAACGCACTTACAGAAAAAACAAAAGCCATCATTTCCGAACAATTAAGAAATGATTTACCAAACTTTACATCAGGAGATACTATTAAAGTTAACTTCAAAATTAAAGAAGGGGAAAAATACCGTATTCAAACTTTTGAGGGATTAGTTATTAAAACCCAAGGATCAGGAATTTCATACGCCGTATGTGTCCGTAAAAGTTCAAATGGAGTTTTTGTGGAAAGAACCTTCCCAGTTAACTCACCATTAGTTGAATCAATCGAAGTTGTAAAACGTGGTCGTGTTCGCCGTGCTCGTATTTACTACATTCGTAAATTATCAGGGAAAGCTGCTCGTATTAAAGAAATCGTGACAAGCCGTGCTGAAAAGCTAGCTAAAGCGGAACCAAAAAAAGCGACAAAAAAAGCTGCTCCCAAAGCAGAACCAAAAACAACTGAAACTAAATAATTAAAATGCACTGCGGTGCATTTTTTTGTGCCCAAGTCGTGAAATAAACTTTTAAGTGGGTTTTTACCCATTTTTTTATTTTTGTGGTTCATAATATCCCTATGGAAAGTTGGACTCAATATGTCAATCGAAAATTATCGTTTAGAATTTCGTAAAATTGCCAAGGAATATGCACGGCACACCGCAGAAAAACTCAAAGGGTTTGCGGTTGGTGAGCAAAAACAAATGCAACAAAAATTAACTTGGGCGATTATTTTTAGCATGATTACATTGTTACTTATTGTTGGGGGTCTTGTCTTTTTAAGACACACCGACGAAACAAACATGATTATCTTAGCAATCCTGGAAGGAGTCGCTGGAATTGGAATTGTGATTTCCATTTTCTTATTTCACAACTATCGGACAATTAAAAATCGCGTAGTCATTTTAAAGGAAGTCATTGCTAGTAAAGAGCACGAAGTGGTTGTCAATAAACTTCACCAATTCTCATTTGCTAAAATTCAAAAACTACCTGCATGAGACATCGCAACAATTTTAAAATGGGGTACATTACCGTTTGTTAAGAGTGGAATCTATGCCATCTATTGTTTTAAAAATAATCCGGATGCTTATTTTTCACCGATTTACGTTGGAAAATCAGTTGATATCTGAAAGCGCTGAAAGCAACACGCCAACACATTAGTTAAAGTCGCCACCGGAGAAAAAGGGCAGGAAACCAAATATGAAAAAATGATTACTTACTTAAATCACCATCAGTTAACGGTGGATGATCTTTCGTTTTGCGTGTTGCAAGAAAACTATTCTGACAACGCTGTTGTTTTTAAAAAACTGGAAACCCATTGAATGGAAATGACAGGGGCAAGAACGCGCGGTTGAAATAGTGTACGGTAAAGGTTAACTTTACCGTTTTTCAACTTTTACGCAAGGATATTTATTTGTCGGTTTTGCTACGGTTTTTTCGTTTACAATTAGAAAAGGAGTGAGATGCATGGAAAAAAATTACTACGATGATGTGATGGGCGACATCCAAAACTTAATTGCGGAACAAAAATGAAAGGATGCTTTATTTTTGATCCAAGCTGAACTAAACGTCCCTTATGTTCCGACTGAAATTGAAACAAAATTGGAACAATTCCTGGTCGAAGTTCAATCACATTTAACTGACGAAGAGAAAGCTTTTGTGTTAACAGACGAACAATTTATGGAAGACATTAATTCGGACAATAAAAACGACCGCATTAAAGCATTAATGATGTTGGAGAAAATGAACGCGGCGCAATTTATTCCCGCCTTCACAACAATGCTACAAGACGAAGCAGTAGCAAACGACGAAAAAACCCTGCTTGTAATTCAGTTGCATAATCAAAAAATCAACCATGACTTTAGCATTACTAAATTTGGAAAAACCATGACAATTAATCCTTCAACATTTGCGTTGGAAGCGAAAGCTCACATCTTTAATGAAGTCATCTTTATCTTTAATAAAATCTATGATGCAAAAGACGTCACAATTCAAAATCATTTTGCTGAATTAGTCATGATTCTAATTAATGATTACATTCCTTTTCCCGTTCCCTTTGGACCATGAGAAATGGCCATTAGTACTTTACAAGTAGTGTCCGATTTATTTGGCAAAGAATTTAATAAACTAACATATATTAATGATTACGAATTAGATGGTGCCATGATTGATGTAATCATTGCTTATCACCAACAACTGATTCAAAATTAGCGAGGTAGAATATGAGAAACTTTAATCCTGATGAATATCGTAAATTTGAAGATCCCAACAATGTGATGCAAGAACTATTTGGGATTACTTGTTCTTTATGTGGTTATGATGAAATTTCGTATGTGGCAGAAAACACACCGGACACATTAGGCACAATTGCCAAAGACGCACTTGCTAAGAATCCAGCTTTAACTGATGAAGAGATGGATGCTTTAATGGACAGTCCAATTGATGCTTGACAACAAGTTGATGATTATAATAGTGAAAATGGAATTCCGACATTCTTGTGTTTTGATTGTTTTGAACAATTAAGCCGTGGTGAAATTGCCGTGAGTGACATATTGGTAGGTGAAGA
>JALAGN010000015.1 GCA_022712415.1 Spiroplasma sp.
GAAAATTCATAATAGTGGTGCAACAAATAAGAACGAGAATAACATTGGTTCTGTAATTCCAGTTAAGAATGATGTTGCAGCAGCAGAACCAATGATACCAGCAGTTCTTGCTCTGTTTTCTTTTTTAGCTAACATGATAATGGCAACAGCCGCAGCTGGATATCCGTATTGCATAAAGGCAAAACGTCCAGATGAGAACACAGTTCCTACTTCCATTGTAAAGTGGTCGTAAGTAATTTGGTGTAATTGTCCTGCGGTTCATCCAGCTTGGTCAACTTGACTTGAATATAGGTCAAAGTATTTTCCACCTTGAAGGTTTTGCAATGTCGCTCAGGCAGAATCACTAATTTGATAAGTGTTTCCGACAGCATTCATTTGATCAAAGAAGATAGTGTATGAACCACTAGTTGTTGTTCAACTATTGATTATTCCATCCGCACCAATAATTGGTTTTAATCATTGTCCACCAGCTGATGTATATCAGAATGGTGAGTAGAATACGTGGTGTAATCCAGCTGGGATTAATAGACGTTCAAATGCTCCGAATACGAAGGCAATTGCCATTCCACCAACCATATTACCAGCAGATGCACCTTGTCCACCGGTTTCGGTTCCTCCCGCCATCGCGGTTCCTAAACCATCTCCGATGTAGTATAGTGCCAATAAGAACATTGGTCATACAAAGAATAATACGATTCCCATTGCTACTCCCATTAAGAATGTTGCGATCGGAACAAATTTTTCTCCTCCAAAGAATGCAAGCACTCTTGGAACACGAATTGAGTATGTTCTATTGTGTACTAGAGCTGTTAATCAACCAACAAGAATTCCCCCTAAAACACTTAAGTCAAGTGTTGGAGTAATTCCCATAACGCTTTTTAACATCCCTTTATTTGAACCAACAGATACTATTCCATAGTCACCTGCTAATTTTCAAGGGTCAAATAAGACAACAGCATCACCTGCTGAGTTAGTTGATGGCAAGAACAATGCTGACATTGTTACTTCCATCGCTGCAAAGGCAACAAATCCCGCTACCGCAGCAACCCCTTTTGAGGCTTTTGCAAATCCAAATGCAATTGAAGTTGCAAATAATAATCCAAGACTGGCAAAAATAATATTACCAATCGATTGTAAAATTGTGAAGAATTGGAATACACCATTTCCTCAATCATTTGTTTTAGCAGCGGCGGCTAATCCTCCACCAACCCCTAAAAAGATCCCTGCAATCGGTAAGATCGCAATTGGGAAAACAATAGCACGTGCTAAGTTTTGCAGTTTGGTGTATGAAACACCTTTGAATTTATTTCAACCCTTACCGAATTTTGAATTATCAAATTTATCTTTACGTGCTAATTTAGCCGCTTGACGATGTTCGATATGTTGTTGTTTTTCTGCCGAAATAACTTTATCACCCATTATTGTTCACCCCCTTCTGATCAGTTAGCAAACATGTAAATATCTGCTGTTCCTTTTCACAATGTGCTATCTTTGTTAGCTTCAATGTGAATATCAAAGACAACTTTTGCAGTTGCCAATGCGTCGTCAGTATTGACTGCTTTTGTATAATCAAGTGTTGTTTTATCAACATTTGTATTATCAGCAGTGGCACTTTTAATTGAATATGTATAGTCTGTTTTTATTTCCGAACCACTAACAACTGAACTAATCGCCATATCAATGGCACCGTTAAAGTAGTCAATTGTCATTTTGTTTGCTTCGTTAACAGGTGTACCATCATCATTTCTTGGTCCTACAACGTCAAATCAACCTGATTCGTTAAAATAATCACTCATCTTAATATTATGAGCTGTTGTGTCTTTACCGACCACATAGTTTTCAGTTCTAAGATTATTTTCAATACTATCAGCATAATAACCTAAGTCTGCGACATCGTTGCATGAAACAACGGTTGCAGCACTCATCGATACTAACCCAACCGCACCGAATAACGCTAATAATTTTCTCATTAACTTATTTCCTTCCTTCTACGCCGTTAAGCATTTTAACGATAACAAAAAAAAAGAAAAATTCAAGAATTTTTTCCATTTTCTTGAATTTTTCATTTACTTATTTATAGTTTAAGCTAATGTTTTAATTTTAGTATTAAAGGCGTCAAACGTATCTTTATTGTATTTTGCAATATACGAGTGCACATTATCAATGTATTGTGCTTTGTTATTGGTAATTGCGTTTTTTAGTTCGCTACGTTTTTCGGCAATTAATAATTTGTTTGTGGTACTTTGTTTTTCATTTTGATATTGGGTTTTTAAAGTTTGATTGTTAGATTTTAGAGTTTGTTTTGCTTGAGCTTTAAAGGCGGAAATGTCTTGTTTATGTGCTTTAATTTGTGAGCGTTCTGTTGCCATCATTGCTTTGTAAGTTGTTTTTTCAGCAGCCAGGATTTCTTTTAGATTTCCTTTGAGCACTTGAATTTCACTTCTTTTTGTTTGCAATAAAGTACTGTATTTTTCTTTCACAACTTGAACATCGTTACCTGCTAGTTTAGCAGCTTTTAAATCTTCATAACGTTTGTTAGTTAGATTTTCCATTTCGTCTTTAATCGCTTTAATTTTTGTACTGTATGTTTTGTTGGTTTTTTCCACAAATTCAACGTGTGATGCTTTCACTGAACCAACACGTCCACGATCTGTTTTTAATTCAACAAGTGTACGGAAGATCACAATGTGAATTGCGACCGCGATAATAATTGCAGCAAAGTATCATAGGATTCCGATGTAACTCATGTTATCACCTGAAGTTACTCCTCCAAAGATCGCAATAATTGGTCCCCCTCATGCTCCAACTCATCCTGAAACTTGGAACATTCCAGCTAGCATTCCGGCAATTCCAGAACAGACAATGTTTGGAATAAAGGCAGCTCATGTGTATTTAGCGGCAAAAGGAATCGCTCCTTCTGAGATTCCCATAAATCCAAGGATTGTGGCATTGACACCAAGTCCTTGATCGTCACGGAATTTTTTGCGGAAGATTTGAGTACAGATTCCTGCTCCTAATGGTGCAATCGCAAAGGCGGCAGCAGCACAACCCATGGCATGACCATTATCAACTGTGATTAGGGCGGTTGCTCCAAAGGATGCAATTTTATTAATTGGTCCCCCCATATCGATTCCGGCAATTAGTCCAAGGACTAATCCTAAAGCCGCCATTCCGACTTGACTGGCTTCGAGTTTTTGTAATCCTAAGTTAATGTATCCAACTAAAATTCCAAAAATATCACCAAGGATAAATAATGTAATTACCCCATAGAATAATGAGACAAAGACTGGAATGATAATGATTGGCATAATTGGTTTAACATATTTATTAATTCTTCATTTTGTGTTAATTCATTTGACTGTGTATCCCACAACAAATCCAAATAGTAAGGCTGCAAAGATTCCTCCCCCGTTACCTGGGAATAAATCTGACATTAACATAGTTTCTTTACCAGTGTTAATGTTTCCAGCATCATACAATGGGTTGTTAACAGTTGACACAAATGGTCCCCATTTTCATCACATTGCCGGTGTAGTTCCAGCGCTTGTAAGTACAAAGGCTGGGGCAATTGCTGAACGACCAGCAATCGAGTTCGCAATGTAAGCGCCCATGATTGGAATCATAACTCCGAATCCAATGTTAGCAAATTGGTTTAAGTAGAACAAGATTGCAATTCCCGCTCCTTTGACTTGAACGGAATATTCAAATCAACCATCATAACCATCAATTGCAATTTTTCCAGCAATAAATGCACCACCACGAATAGCGGGATCAGTCATTGCTTTAATTGGTTGTGTATAAACACCATCGCTTAGTGATCCACTGTAATCCATTCAGGTTCCATAAACGATTTTCCCGATTCCGGTTACAACCGCAAAAATGATCCCGGCGAAAACGATGAACGGAATCATGAATGAAATCCCGCTCATGATATGTTGAATTCATGCTTTCCCGTTTTTAATATCAAAAGCTCCTCCACCAGAAGCGGCAGCTTCTTTTGATAAAACTTTCCCTTTTGAAACAGCATAACGAACTTGTGTTTCAGGGTCTTCAATTAAAGTTTTAGTTCCAACTTTATAGATTTTTTTGCCAGCAAATCTGTCTAAGTCAACTGCAATATCAACCGCTAAGATGACAGCATCGGCTTCCTCAATTTCTTGTGAGGTTAGGGCAAATTCTTGACCTTTTTGTCCTTGTGTTTCCACAGCAACAGTTCAATTTAATTTTTCCCCGGCTTTTAAAATTGCATCACGGGCCATATAAGTATGAACAACACCAGTTGCACATGCCGAAATTCCCACAATTTTTAACGCGTTTTTGTTTTTCGCTACGACCGATTCTTTTTGTTGTTGTTTTTCCATCAGTAATTTAACAACAGCATTGGCGTCGGTTGTTGTTTTTAACAACTCGCGATTTTTTTGATCCATTAGTTTGGTGGCAATGCCACTTAAGATATCAAGGTAGTCACCATTTGATTCTGGAATAATTAGCATTATTGCACAGTCAACGGTTTTACCATCTTTATCTCAAACAATTGGATTTTTTAAACGAACGAAAAATGCTCCAGCTTTTTTTACGTCGCTTGTTCTTGCGTGCGGAATAGCGAAACCGTCTTCGAACGCAGTCGAATCTAAATCTTCTCGGTCTTGAAATCCTTTTACAAGCACATCTTTTTGTTCCACAAATTTTTCTTGAACGGCAAGCTCAGCAATTTTAGCAAAGAGCTCATCTCTTGATTTAACATCAACGTCAAAGAGAACTTGTTTTTTTTGTAAAATATCCATATATATCTCCTTCCCCCTGTTTAACAGGCGCCTTAGTTTTAACAAAAAAAAAAAAAATCAAGAGATTTTCCGATTAATTTCAAGTTGCCGGAGAATTTTGAACAGATGAGGGACTAAAAAACCCTCATCGAAATGAGGGTCCCTTTAAATTTAATCCTAACAGCCTAGGCAGCTAGTTTGTTGTATTGTTTTACATATTGTTCACGACGACTGATTGAGTCTTGAACTAATGCATCTTTGTAGCCTAATTTAGCAGCAACTTTATTTTCGTGAACATCTTTCACGTATGCTACTTTTTCAGCTTTATTTGTAAAGACTGTTTTTTTATTGTTGCTAATTGACATTAATTCATTTTTCATTGAATCTTTCGCACTCAATTTAACTGCTTTCATTTCTGAAGATTGTGATTTAATTGCTGCTTTTTCTAATTTAGCAGTTTCTTTGTAAGCAGTTTTTGCTTTTAAGATAGCTGCTTTTTTCACAGCTTTTGCTTCAATTAGTTGTGCTTTTAATCTTTCAATTTCTTGTTTTGCAGTCATAACGATGGCTGAAGTATTTTCATTACTTAATTTAGCAGCTTTTTTGTCAGTGTATAATTTGTTTTTGACATCTTTAATTGCGTCATCAAGTTCCATTTTTTTGTTTGCGTATGTTTCTCTAATTTGTGCTAATTTTGCAACATGTGTTTCTTTGATTGATCCAGGTTTACCAGCATCGGCAACTAATCAGAATCCATAAACACTAGTTGTCACAACAACACCTGCTGCTGCAGCAATGAAGAAGTACAATGTTTGCACTCCATAAGGAACAGCTCCTAAAATGGCAACGATTGGTCCCCCGTGAGCAGCTTGGTCAGTTACTCCGAAAGCTCCGGCAATAGCACCAGCAACTAATGAACCTAAAACGTTACTTACAATCGCACGTTTTGGGTCACGAATTGCGAAAGGAATAGCTCCTTCTGAGATACCGATACATCCCATAATGATGGCACCGATCCCCATGTTTTTAGTATCTTTATCAAAGAATTTAGGGAAGAAGACAGTTGTGAATCCCATTCCTAACGGCGCAACTGGAATAGCAGCTGCAAGTGAACCCATTGGTTCGTAAATTCCTTGTGTTACAAGTAGTGAACAAGTAACAAACGCGATTTTATTAACAGGTCCACCCATGTCGAATCCACCCATGGCACCCAATAAGGCTCCCAGTGCTAATCCGACACCAATTCCGATTGTTCCGCTGTAACCTTCTTTAATTCCATCTTGAACTTTTTGCATTACGTATCCAATTGGTGCTCCAATTACATAAATAAAGATAAGTGATAATAATAATCCAACAAATAATGGAATGAAGAAGATTGGCATTGCAGCTTGCAATGATCTTGGTATTCTTCAAGTGTTAATTCATTTTACAAGGTATCCGGCTGCCAACCCGGCAATTAAGGCTCCAATAAATCCTAATGGTGTTTGAACAGCTGGTACTCCAGGAATTCATTGCATTAAGTTGGTATTGTTATTTCCAATAAAGGCGGCAACCATTGCGGGTGCAATTGCAGCACGTCCGGCAATTGAATTACCGATAAATCCAGCCAAAATTGGAATCATTAATGTGAAGGCTGCACCACCAATAATACTAATTACATTTAGTGGCCCTCAAGGATATATACCCGAATTAGGGTCTTTTGGATCCGCCAAAGGTCCGGCAGTTCCGGCACTTGGACCTCAAATTGCTTTAGCAATCCCCAATGAAAAGGCAAGGCAAATCCCCCCAAGAACAATAACGGGAATCATGTATGAAATTCCGGCAAGAATATGTTTCATAACGCTTTCTCTTTGTTTAACTTCTAATTGCCCCACTTCTCCAGCAGAACCTTGAACAGTTCCTTTGGTTTGGGCATCATTAATCACGGCTTCGGGGTCGTGAATTGCTTTCGCAACTTTTACTTGGTATGATTTTTTACCAGCGAATCTTGCTTTATCAACATTAACATCAACGGCGTAGATTACAAGATCTGCTTCTTTAATTTCTTTATCACTGAAAGGAGTCCCAACTCCTTTTGAACCATGAGTTTCCACGCGTAAGTGGTGACCCATTTCTGCTCCAGCTTTAATTAATTTTTCTTCTGCCATGTAAGTATGTGCCACTCCTGTGATACATGCTGTAATAGCAAGAATGTTTAATCCATCTTTTGCTTTTTTAGCAACTGCTTTGGGAGCAGTTTTTTTAACATCAAAAGCTTTAACAACATCATCAGCATTTTTTGCTGCTTTGATTTGTTTTTTAAATTCTTCGTTCATAAGTTTTGTAGCGACATCACTTAGTATTTCCATATGAGTGTTGCCTTGCCCGTTTGGGACAATCAATGCTATTGCTACTTCTGTTGGTTTGCCATCGATTGATTCTCAATCAATTCCTTTTTTAAGGCGAACAACAACAACAGCAGCTTCTTTGGCTTCCTTAATGCGTGCATGCGGGATTGCAAAACCATCCTCGAAACCAGTAGTTCCTTCAGATTCACGTTTTTTAAATCCGGCGACTAACGCATCTTCACTTGTGATGATATTTTTGTCTTTTGCTTGTTTGGCAATAAAAGCAAATACATCATCTCTACTTTTTATATCTTGATCTAGAAAAATAAGATCTTTTTTAAGTAGTTCCATGAATTCCCCTTCTTCCTACACCTCAACGAGGCTGAAATTATCATCCCAAAAAAAAAAAAAATCAAGAGGAATTCCGTTTTTTCTAAAATATATGGAAAATGTATGATAAAGAAAAAGAACCGCTGGTGCGGTTCTCTATTTATTGATTTTATTTAGACGGCGTTCAATATCGCGTTTCTTAATGGTTTCACGTTTATCGACCGTTTTTTTACCTTTTGCTAAGCCAATTTCCAATTTAGCGTAGTTGCCTTTAAGGTAAAGGCGAATAGGTACGATTGTGAGATTTTCCAACTTAACGCGTTTTAACATTTTCGTAATTTCTTTTTTGTTCAGTAGTAGTTTACGGTTTCGAACTTCGTCAAAATGAATATTGGTTGAATATTCATACTTTTTAATATTCATATTTAGAATAAAAGCCTCTCCCTTACGAATGAGGATGAAAGCTTCATTGATTGAGACATCTTTATTTCTGATCGATTTGATTTCGGGTCCTTCTAAAACTAAACCCGCTTCAAAAGTTTCCAGAATTTCATAGTCAAAAAAGACGCGTTTGCTTTTAACAATTAAATGTTCTCCCACAACGATTCCTCCTAGACTAGTTCAAAATCAATGACACGTTTTTTCACGTCAGCATTAGTTAATTTAATTTTAACCTTTTGGGCAATTCGATAAAAGTTATTATTTTTATTGACCATAATTTCGGCTTTTTCATCGTATGCAAAATCAGGCATTGTTGAAACGTGAACTAGACCTTCGATTCCGTCCATAATTTGAACGAACATTCCAAATTTTCTAACAGCCACAATGTAACCTTCAAAAGTTTGGCCAACTTTGTGACTCATATATTCAGTCGCACAAATTTTAATGACTTCTCGTTCAGCATCAACTGCTTGTTTTTCTGTGCGGTTAATAATGTCACAAGCTTTCATTACAAATTTTTCGTTGTTTTCTAATTTTTCAGCTCTAAGATCTTTTTCAATTAAATATTGTTTTAAATAACGGTGCACAATTAAATCAGAATAACGACGAATTGGGGAAGTAAAGTGGGTGTAACACTCACTTGCTAATCCAAAGTGTCCAATATTAATTAGCTCATATTTTGCTTTGGCCATGTGTTGTAGTAATGTGATATTAATAATGATTTTTTCTTTGCGTTCTGAAATTGTTTTATCAATCACATTTAGAATCTCTTTAATATCTTTTGGCGTAATATTATTGATATCTTTTGGTGCCGCAACATTTAGACCAAGCATTTTTAAGCCTGAAATTCATTTGACAATACTTTCAGGATCGGGATCACCGTGATCACGATAAATAAATGGTAGTTCTTTTTTTTCAATTGTTTTGGCAACCGCTTCGTTGGCAGCGACCATGAAGTTTTCAATTAAACGTTCACTGATTCCACGTTCACGAACTTCGATATCAGTTACATTAGAATCGGCGTCCATAATAATTTTTGGTTCATCGATGTCAAAATCAATAACCCCTTTAGCATCTTTTAAGTTTTCAATCGCATTATGTAATTCCAAAGCATCATCTAAAACTTTTTTTGTTGCGTCTGATTCCGAAATTTTGTTTTGACCATAATATTCGTTCACTTGTTTGTAGTTTAAACGTGCTTTGGAAATCATGATTGACTCGTAAATTTCACTATTCAAGAATTTACCTTCGCTTGAGAATTTCATATCACAAACCATACAAAGTTTTTCTTCGTTCGGATTTAACGAACAAACTCCGTCACTCAAAATTTTGGGTAACATTGGAATCACACGGTTAGCAAGGTAAACTGAGTTTCCACGATTTAAAGCGTTGTTGTCTAAATCGGTTCTGGGGCGCACATAGTGTGCCACGTCAGCAATCGCGACCAACAGACGGAATGAACCATCTTGGTTTTTTTCAATGTAGATTGCATCATCTAAATCTTTTGAATCGACTCCGTCAATTGTGACTAAGTTTAAATCCTTAATAATTTTTTTACGACGGGCAACTTCTTTACTTTTGTAATCAATTGGTTTGGCAACGTTTGTTGCTTCAGCTAAAGCGCGACCATTAAAGTCCGGCTCAATACCAAATTCATATGCGATTGATAAAATTCGGTCGGCTGCTTTTTTATCTGATCCAATAATTTTTTGAATTCGCACCATCATAAAGCGACCATCAACACGAATTAATTTCGCTTTAACGATATCGCCTTCCCCGTATTTGAATTCGTTTTTATTTAAAATACGAAAACGGTAGTTTTTAAAATTACTTTCGTTCGGAACGAAATCTAAATATTCACGGTTTTTTTCAATGTTTCCAACCAGGTATTTTTTGTCTCGAATAATAACAGCTGTGACGTTTGCTTTGTAACGTCCGTCTTCTTCTTTTTCCATTGTGTAAATAATTTTGTCCGAGTTAATGGCATCGTTCAAAGCGACCGGCGGCACAAAAGCATCATCAATTTCTTCATCGGCATTAATGACGAAACCAAATCCTTTTTCAACCACACGTAAGGTACCAAAAAAATAATTTTTGTTGTCCACAAAATATAAATTATTGTCCATTCCCCATTTGTACTTTGATAATTCATCATCGGATACTTTTCGTAACTCATTCGACAAAGTTTCGAAACTACCATGATACTGATTTGCCACTTGATCAACTGTGATTTTTTTCTGTTTCTCAATTATTTTTAATACATTCTCTAAATTATCCATATTTTTTAAACGATTGTGTTTTGCAAGATTCCAATAACGATTGCGACAATACTTAGCGAAATCCCTAATGAAAGCATTCAAACCGACATGACTTTATCAATACCACGTTCTTTTGAATTTGCAAACAACTCTTCGTTTCCTCCGTTCAATGCGCTCAATCCTGTTTGAGATGTTTTATTTTGTATAATTCCAACAATTATCATCGAAACCGCAATGACTAATGAAATTATTTCAAATACGAAAATAATTGTATTTGATACAAACGAGCTTAATCCGCTTTCCAATAAATTCATTCTATTACCGCCTTTTTCAAATATATATTACTATAAAATCAAACACACTCCAAATTAAATGTATAATTAATTTACGGTGATAATATGCAGTGAATGGAAAATGTTATAAAGTTCTTTAGTTTATTTTTCCGCAGCAATGCGTTTAAACGAAACTATCGAACTAAAAATTTAAAACAACTACGGAAAATTAATGAGAGTCCGCGTTGACAGATTGTTGATATTCGGAATGGAATTGCTTTTGAGGAACACCATTTACTCAATGCAACCAATATTCCCAATACCGAATTTGCCCACAAGTTTTTTAATTTAATCCAGAAGGATAAACACATCTTGTTGGTCAACTCTGATTATCGTAGTAATTTAAATATTTATAAAATTTTGAAGAAACATCATTTAAAAGTTTACATTTTATTTGCGAACTATGATGATATTCGGAACAACGCTGATTTCGATGACTTAACCAAAGTTATTGTCCAATAAAAAAACCTATTCATCAGAATAGGTTTTTTATCGTCTTATTCTATTGGCAAGAATAATTCATGTGGATCCACTTCCAGACCTTTCGCTAGCTTTTCAACAGCTTTTAATGAGATGTTTCGTCTTCCGCATTCAACATCTGATAAATAATTCTTATGTAGGCCTGAGCGGAAGCCCAGCTCTTCAAGGGTCACCCCTTTGTCCCTACGAATTTTTTTTAGTCTTTCTGAGAATCTAAATATAAGTGGTTTTGCCATTGCTTTAGAACCCTTTCATCAACTCATAGATTTTTCTAATATTCCTAAACAAATTATTAATCCCCGGTTTGGTAATCGAAATGCCGTTATCTTCCATAAGTTCGACCAACTCACTAAAAGATGAACTTGGATTTTCTAATCTTAGGTCAGCAAGAACCTGCGCTTTGGGAGATAATTCAGAAAATAAACTTTTTGCTTTAATTTCTTTAATCATCTCAATTTGTTTTTCGGCTGCCTTAATGGATATTTGAGAATTATGAATCTCAATATTCAAATATCGGTTAACCTGGTTTTTCATTTCACGTTCAGTTCTCGTTGCTTCAAATCGCAATGCGCATGAGGTGGCATTTACCCTGACAATGAAATCGGACACTTCGTTCGATTTCTTGATATAGCATATTGATTTATTGCGTTTTTTGGTAATTTTAAAATTAAATTTATGGCGCTGGAGAATCGCAACAAAATAATCGCACGATTCATCATCTTTTAGTTGTAGCTCCAAATGGTAATTTGATGTTTCTGGATCATTTGCAGATCCACAAGCTACAAAAACCCCTCCAATATAATTTCAAAATAGTTTACTATCATTTAAAATATCTGTATTTAACTCGACCATCTTGTTGTTTTTTTCCCAGTCAAAAACTTCAAGGTGCCTTAATAATTTTCTCACATCGTCGGTCAAAAATAAAGTGTAAACCTTATTCTTTTTCAATATTCGCGACTCAATAATAGAAATTTCGATGTTTCCAGTGTAAAATTCCTTTAAATATTTGTATAAAGTTCGAATGATTTTGTTATCAATTGAGGTTAATTTCAACCCAATTCGTTGGTTGGCGAAGGTTAATTCACCATTATATTTAATAAAACCCGACAGTAAAGCCGCTTTTTCTTCAGATGATAGTTCATCGCGCATGACAATTTCTCTTTTAATATCTAGTGCAAACGACATGTTATCACCTACTTAACTAATTTATTTGCTAGCTTTTAATTGTTTTTTTTCTTGGATTTGTTGTAATAAATCACTACTTAAAGCAAAATATTCTTTTTCATAACGATAATTTGGAATTCTAAATAAGCGCGGGAAGACTCATTGGCAAAGCGCAATGATAATAATCCCTAATACAATTGATGAAATAATAATGGCATTTGATGCAACACGATCATAATTAATCAAGGCATCCTCTAATGAACGTCTTTGGTCAATTGCATAACGAACAATATTTCACCCCAAGAAATATGCCCCTGCTTCAACTCCTGATTTAACAGTTAAAAATCCGTGCGGATTATTCGCTTTCTCTAAAGCGTGTCCGTTGTTTCAAACATCAACGATGTTTAATTTTGCTTTCGGCAAGACGTGTTCACGATAATATTTCTCGTAATTCGTAACCGCATCTTCCTCAAAAGTCATATAATAAGCATCGTTTCAAATATCATAGTAAGTCATTTTATTTTCAACGCGTGCTTTTCCCAAAGTAAAGAAAACTTTAAATGAATATTTTCAATCTAATTGATAAACATCCGGGAATAGTTTTCACGGTTTTTTGGAAATTCATCTTCCGAATCCCGGAATGACAAAGGTCACAATTAATCACACAAGCAACAGACCGATTGACTCGTATAAGAAGACCGGTTCCATTTGGTATATATCACCACGGTGCATTAATAAACCGTTGATTGTTACGCCATCAGTTCCTTCGTAGCGAAATTGTGTATTTGATGTTAATCAATCAGCCATTCAAGAAAGTGGATTAGCATCATGACGTGACACGTTGGCAACTGGCATTCCGTGTAGTTCATGGTTAAAGAAGTTTCCTCAACGCCCAACTGCTTGACCAATTAAAATATTTGGTACAATGGCGTCAGCATATGTTCACATTGATACTTTGGTGCGAAATCTTCCAATTAAATGGAAAATAATTAATCCTGAGATTAATCCGGC
Organism: Spiroplasma sp.; assembly: GCA_022712415.1. Classification (GTDB taxonomy): domain Bacteria; phylum Bacillota_I; class Bacilli_A; order Mycoplasmatales; family Mycoplasmataceae; genus JALAGN01. The sequence continues at coordinate 13,107 of JALAGN010000015.1, forward strand.
AAGCACTCCACCATGGATTGCCATTCCACCTTCCCAGAATTGAAATTTACTTCAGAATCCCGGGTATTCACTTTTGTTAATCTTACCAATTAAACTAGCCCCAAATAGTGAAATTGGGACAATGAAAACGGCACCAATCAATAATTCCATAACCGGGATCTTTCGAATTCATAGTTTAACCGCGGCCAGACCAATGGCAAGAATCATTCCCATGGTCATTGTGAACGCATAAATATGAAATCAACCATAATCCGGTTGCAATGAATAATGACTTAATGGTTCTCACTCATTCAATAAAATAATCATTTTGTTCCCTCCAAACAATTAGATTTTAACATATTTAAAAACCGGAAGGAGATATACAATCATTCCGCCGGTAATAAAAAAAGGCAATCAAATTGCCTTTTTCCTACTCATAGTCACGATGTTGGATATATTCAACTGCCATTTGACCGGCAAGCGATCCATCAGATGTCGCTGTCACAATTTGACGAAGTGGCGTAACACGCACATCACCAGCAGCATACAATCCTTTAATTTTTGTTTCCATTTTTTCGTTGACAACAACATAGTTGTTGTCATCTAAAACTTCTTTTTGTTTAATGAAATTAGTAATTGGTTTAGCTCCAATGAAGGGGAAAAGTGCTGCAGTTTCGTGCACCCTTTCCTCGTTGGTTACGACGTTTTTAATTTCAATTGATGTAACTTTTTTCTTAGTGATCCCTTTTTCGGGATTGACCAGTTCCGATTCACCGTTAACTCTTGTAACTACGTGATCTAGCAAGAATTCAATTTTTTGGTTTTCTCTCGCACGTTGTAATGTACGGTCATCAACTCTAAATTCCTGACGACGGTGAATTAAAGTCACTTTTGAAGCAAAGCGTGTTAGATAATCTGCTTCTTCAACGGCGGCATATCCACCACCAACAACAGTTACTTCACGATCTCTATAAAAAGCAGCATCGCAAACAGCACAATATGAAACTCCGTTTCCGTAGTATTCATCTTCACCCGGAATTCCAATTTTGTTTTCTTTTGTTCCCGTCGCCACAATTAAAGCATACGATTTTAAAACGGTTCCGTTCATCAAAGTCACTTCGAAAAGCGCATCATTTTTTTGGAACTCTTGAATTCCCGAATACATGAACTCACAATTTTGCGCCATCGCTTGATTGTAGAAATGCATTCCTAATTCTGGTCCCATGATTGAAGTAAACCCAGGATAGTTTTCGACTTCCGCCGTCTTAATCACTTTTCCTCCTGGCGCTTCTGCTTCCAGAATTAAAACTTTTAATCCGGCACGACCAGCATAAATTCCTGCCGATAATCCGGCCGGACCTGCTCCCGCAATAATTAAATCTCAGTCTGGTTTAATATGATTTTTCATATAATCAACCTTCCTCTCTTCATTTTTTTGGTGCGATAAATTGGGAAAAGACCAATAAAGCAACACCGATGGCAAATATGGCAAAGTACATTAAGCCATCAAGAACTCAAGACGATTTGATTGAAAGTTCATACTCACTTCTTCGTGTTTCTAAAATAATTCGGACGAATGTATAGAGAATTAAATACACGGCTGAGACAAATCCAGAATGAATAATAAAATATTTATTGTCATTGTGTAGTTGGTACAATTCTTTAGAATCAAATTTTCATCAATGTGTCAATGCATTGCGCGAAGGACGCTGTAATTCTTGAACGTCCTCACGATATTTACTTTTTAATTCTATCATTGAAGTTTTTAATTTTACCCGGTCATTTTTAAATCTTCTTTTTAATTTAATCTTGTCCACTTTAAAGCGTTTTTGTAGATTAATTTTACTTTCGACAAAACGATCTCACTTGTCACGTCACTTATCGATTTTATCTTGGGCGGCGTGCGAAGCTGTCACATCAACATCGCGTCAGTAATAAGCTTTTTTTCACACACTGTTTAAGCTGTATGAAACTTGACCCTCTTTATTGTAACGATATTTTAATGGTGCTTGTAGTGGGAAAAAATCAACTTCACTTTCATTCGCTCAACGATATTCTTTATTGTAAGTACAAGGATAAGCGCGGCGATTATATTTTCATGGTTTTTTTGAAAACCAACGGCCGAGATTTGGAATGACAAACGAAAGTAGGATAAATAAAATTAGCGTCGCAATCGATTCGTACAAGAACAACGGCTCACGGAAGACAACTTCCGTCATTTTTTCACCAGTCGCTGGATTGTAAATATAGTAACAACGTTCTCAAATTCAACTTGGTAATCAATTGATGGCGCTTTGGTCCACAACCTTACCTAAAATTTCGTGGTTAAATAAGTTCCCTCAACGACCAACCGCTTGAGCGATTAATAAGTTTGGCATAATCGCGTCAGCATATGTTCACATTGAAATCATGCGCTTGTTGTGTTTACTTCATAGGTAAGCAAATCCAACGGCGAACCCACCAGCAAGACCTCCATATAAGTTCATCCCTGGTTCTCAAATGAAAAAGTATTCGTATATTTTTCAGTTAAAGGTTGCTGATGTTCCTAATTTCCCAAACAGCGAAGCACATAGCAACCCAACGGGCAAAGCAATCACGATTGTAATTTGTAAATCAGCAATCGGCATCCGTTTTAAACGAAACTTAACGACACAGGCAATGATCGCTGCCATTGCGCCTAAGAAAATTAGGAATGGGTATGGTGCAAACCATCCTCATAACATATGATCTCCGGCGTATTTATCAACATCGAAATATAATGTCTGGACACTAATCATTACTCTTCGTCCTCATTATATTGCTTAAGTCTTTTATCTAAGATATCAACGGGGCGTTTGTATCCTGTTGTTTGTGTTAGTTTTAATTGTGACACAGCTGTCTCAACAATGTTGGCGATATTACGTCCTGACGAAACAGGAATTTTAATATAAGGAATTTTTGAACCAAGAATTTTTTCACTTTCAAATTTACGTCCAACTCTTTCATAGTTATCTGAATTTTTTTCAAAGTTTGAAAGCTCAATAATAATATCGACAGGACTTTCTTCCATAATAATTTGATACCCATAAGTTTCGGCGACATTAATAATTCCAATTCCTCGCACTTCAACCATGTTGGCAATGATGGGATGCGAACGACCGTAAATATTATTTGCTTTTCGTTTTAAAATAATACGATCGTCTCCGACAAACATGTGGTTCTTTTTAATTAAGTCCAATGTAATTTCTGATTTACCAATCCCAGATGCTCCCTTGATCAGAACACCTTTCCCAAAAATATTAACAAGCGAACTGTGAATCTCAATACTTGGCGCGAAGTACTCGTCCATGTATTCCAATAGCTCACGTGAAAATTCACTTGTTGAATCCATGTTCGATTTTAAAATTGGGAAACCTTCTTCGTTAGCGACAGTTAATAAAATATCATCCTTAAATTTTTTAGTAATAATGATTCCCGGAATCCCTCAACGAATTAAAGCGCGGTATCGTTCCGCACGTTCTTTCTCATCAAAGTTTTGCATAAAGGTAAACTCTTTTGTCGACATTAAAATTAAACGGTGTCCGTTATTTCCGCTTTCAAAAAATCCTGAAAGTTCTAGTCCGGCACGGTTTAAACCGTAGACAAAAATTTCATTGACAACTTTATCCTTTCCAGTCAAAATTTCTAATTCAAATTGTTCAACAATATCTTTCAATCTTATTTTTTTATTCATAACTATTTTCTCCTATCGATTGTGAAATCTTTTCCATATTACTTTTTTTATTTTTAAATTCTCAAATTGATCCGTGTTTTAAACATCAGACATCAGTATTGGTTTGTCATCTGACCAACAACGGGTTCAGTGCCAACAACGAAGTGGTGACTAACGTTGTATAAATAATTAGCACGATTGGATACTTAATTAGTTTAACAATCATATTAACAAAAACGGCATTACCTCAACCCATTGAATACAATCAAATTGAATTGAAGATAAATGATTCTAACGCCAGCGGGATCATGTAAAGGATGACGATTTTTAAAATCAGTCATTTGTTTTTTTTGAAAACAAAAACCATTGCACCCATAAAAGCTAACATCACTTTATCAAACATAAATCCAGCATGATACATTCCACCGACGTTAACAATTGATCCAAGCGAGTCGGCGCATACTGCACCAATAAATCCAACGAGTGGTCCAAACATTGCACCAAGTAGGAATAAAATTCAATCCCCCAACGCGACCGAAGCTCCGCCAGCGAACGACGGAAGATTATAACTTAATAAATTTGTCAGTAACACGTTAATAGCAATTAACATTGCTGTAATAACAATGTGCTTAATTGAAATTTTCTTTCACGTGAATTTTTCAAATGCTAAACAGCCAATTAGAAATAGTAAGCATCCTAATCCAGCTAAAATGTTTGTGATTAGATATCAGTTCATTCTCCCACTCATTTCATGTATCATTCGTAAACTTGTGGCACGAAATATAAACTACCACAAACAATTATGTTATTGTTTTTATTATCATCTAAAAACTCTTTTCAATCAACCTTTTTGTCTTCAAATTGTTCTGGAACATTTCAAGACTTTGGATGGTCGAACTCAGTCAAGAATACTTGACTCGATAATTTCGATAATTGTTTAATCATAACGTCAGCATTTTTTTGTGCTGATGTAGCAAAAACTATTTTTAAATTTGTGGTTGGGATAATTGTTTTTAGAGACTTAATCATTTTTGTGACTCCGTCTTCATTGTGACAACCATCAATAATTAGGAATGGTTTTTTTCGCAAGACAGTCAAACGACCAAGCGGTGGTTTAACATCCTTAATTGTATCTTCATCAATTCCATAATAATTTAAAATTGTTTTTGCTAATCCATAATTATTTCTTTGGTAACTGAAAATGTTCATTCCTTTTTCACCATAAATAACTTCGTTATAAATCATGTCATTTTTGATTTTGTTAATATGTGAGCGCGAATCGTAAGAGACAAAGATTACAGCATTTTCTTTGGCAATCATTTCTTTCTCGATGATAATTTCGTCAACAGTCTCACCTAAAATTTCGGTGTGATCCAATCCGATTGAAGTGATTGCAACAGCGACTTGATTTTCAAAAACAGTTGTCGCATCTTTACGTCCACCGATTCCGGCTTCGATGATGGCAAAATCAATTTTGTTTTCAACAAAATAATTGATGGCAATCAAAGTTCAAATCTCAAAAAATGTTAAAGAATATTTTTTGATATCTGCTTCAACATTTTTGATGTGACGCATTAAATCTTCATCACTAATTGGAACATTATTAATTTGAATCCGTTCGTTGTGATAAAGAAAGGCAGGCGAGACAAATAGTCCAACCTTTTGATATTTCGATTGGAATCCGTGTGATAACAAATTTGAAACTGATCCTTTCCCGTTTGTCCCAACAACGTTGATGACCGGAAAATTATTTTGAATATTGTTTTTGTCGATGAGACATTTTTTCAAATTGTATTGTTTTTGAAAGTTGTTATCATACTTAAAAATTTCTTTTGTGACACTAATCATTATTTAAGTACTCCTTTAAATATTTTGCTGTATAACTTTCTTTTGATTCACTCACTTGTTCTGGTGTTCCAGAAGCAACAATGTTACCTCCACCGTCTCCGCCATCGGGACCAAGATCAACAATGTAATCAGAAACTTTTATAAAGTCTAAGTTATGTTCGATTGTTAAAACAGTATTACCATTGTCAACTAAAATGTTTAAGACACCAATCAATCTGTTAACATCATCAAGATGTAAACCAGTTGTTGGTTCATCAAGTAAGAACAAAGTTTTTCCAGTTGCTTTTTTTAATAAGAAGGTTGAAAGTTTAACTCGTTGTGCTTCACCACCAGATAATGTTGTGGCGTTTTGTCCGAGTTTAATGTAACCAAGTCCAACCATAATAATTGTATTTAGTTTTTCAAAAATCTTTGGAATGTTCTCAAAGAATTTCGCTGCTTCAAAAACAGTCATCTCAAGAATGTCATAAATATTTTTTCCTTTGAATTTAACTTGTAAAGTTTCTTCGTTGTATCTTCTTCCGTTGCAAACTTCACAAACAACTTCAACATATCCCAGGAATTGCATATCAACTTTAACAACTCCATCACCTTGACAAGATTCGCATCGTCCACCAGGAACGTTAAAACTAAATCTTCCTTTTTTGTATCCTCTAATTTTTGCATCAGGTGCATCAGCAAATAAATCACGAATGTCGTCAAACACAGAAGTATACGTTGCAGGATTTGATCTTGGAGTTTTACCAATTGGTTCTTGTGAAATATAAATTATCTTGTCGATGTTTTCAGCACCAACAATTTTTTTATACTTACCGGTTGCAATTCGTTCTCCGTTAATTTCTTTTTTTAAACCTTTGTAAATTATTTCTTCCATCAAAGTTGACTTACCACTTCCCGATACTCCGGTGATTGTCATAAATTTTCCTAACGGAATTGTAATGTCAATATTTTTTAAATTGTTTTCAGTCGCTCCAATGATTTCAATTTTTTTACCGTTACCGCCACGACGTTTTTTTGGAACGGGGACGAAAAGTTTTTTCGACAAGTATTGTCCTGTAATTGATTTTTCATTTTTTAAAATGTCATCGAATGTTCCTTCGGCAACAACTTCGCCACCGAACTCTCCAGCGCGTGGACCAATGTCAACAATTCAATCAGCTTCCTTCATTGTATCTTCATCATGTTCAACAACGATTAAAGTGTTTCCTAAGTCACGTAATTTTTTTAGCGTTGCAATTAATTTATCATTGTCACGTTGGTGTAAACCAATTGAAGGTTCATCCAAAACATAAAGGACTCCAGTTAATTTTGATCCCAATTGTTTTGCTAAACGAATTCGTTGTGCTTCTCCACCCGACAATGTTGTTGAGCTTCTTGATAGCGTTAGATAATTCAAACCAACTTCATTCAAAAAGCTGATACGAGAAATTAATTGGTTTAAAACTAAACTAGATATTTTTTTCTCTTGCTCAGTTAAATTTAATTGCAATAGTTGATTTAATTCTTCGGCAATATTTAAATCACAAAAGTCTGCGATACTTAGTCCATCAACTTTGACACACAAAGCTGTCTCGTTTAATCTTTTTCCTTTGCAACTTTTGCAAACAATCGCAGCCATATATTTTTCATAATACTTTCTTGCCTCTTCACTTTTAGTTTCAAAATATCTTCTTTGAATTAAAGCGGCAACACCTTCGACGTAATCATTTTGTTTAAAAATATTTCCTGACGAACTTTGAATTTCATATTCAATTGGTTCGTGACTTCCTCAAAGTATTTTATCAACTTGATCACTCGATAATTTTTCGTACGGAATGTTCATATCAATTTTTGCATAGCGACAAAGAATTTGAAATTTTTGTCACTCAATGTTTGACGAACCAATCAAATTTTTTCAATATAAAATTGCTCCACTATTAATTGAAATAGTTTTGTCTGGAACAATTAGATCAATGTCAGCTTCCAAACTTACACCAAGTCCGGTACAAGTTTCACAAGCTCCAGTTTTTTTATTGAACGAAAATAAATTTGTATCTAAACTCGGAACACTAAATCCACAGATGGCACAATTGTATTTTGTCGAATACATTTTCGAGTCGAAGTTTTTTTCTGGGTAAGCAATTTTAATTAACCCGTTCGAATATTCTAACGAAGTTTCAATGGCTGAAAAAATTCGTGAACGCATTTCGTCACCGTCTTCATAAACAATTCGGTCGACAACAATGTCAATATTGTATCTTTTGTTTTGATCCAATTCAATTTCTTCATCTAAGTTTTTTAATTCATTGTTAACAAGAACACGAATAAAACCATCGCGTGATAATTTTCGAAAGACATCTTTGTGTTTTCCTTTTTTGTCACGAACGTTTGGAGACAGAATAAAAAGTTTGTCACCCTCTTTAGAATTTTTTTGAATTTGATTTACAATTTCCGTAATCGATTGTGAATTAATTTGTCCGTGCCCGTTAATACAAAATGGTTTTCCAATTGCAGAATATAAAATTCTTAAGTGGTCATGAATTTCTGTTGTTGTCCCGACAGTCGAACGCGGATTGTGACTAGTTGTTTTTTGATCAATTGAAATTGCTGGACTCAATCCTTCAATGTCATCAACATCTGGTTTCTCAACGGATTTTAAAAACTGGCGCGAGAAAGATGAAAGTGATTCAATGTATCTTCTCTCACCTTCAGCGTAAATTGTATTGAAGGCAAGTGATGACTTACCACTTCCCGATAATCCTGTGAACACAATTAATTTTTCTTTTGGTAATTCAATATCAATATTTTTTAAATTATTTTCTCTTGCACCTTTTACAATAATTTTATTTAAAGCCATATGTTATTCTCCTTCTAGTTCAATAATTAAATCACGGAGACGCGCTGCGTTTTCGAAATCCATTTCTTTTGCTGACGCCATCATTTGTTTTCTCAAGTCCGCAATCAATTTTTCACGTTCAGTTTTTTTCTTAGTACTTTTTAATTTTTCTAATTCATTAACACGATCTCTGATTTGTGAATTGATTGTAATGTCTGTAATTTTTTTAATGATTGTTTGTGGGATGATATTATTTTTTTCATTGTACTCTTCTTGAATTTTTCGACGACGAGAAGTTTCGTCAATCGCTTCCTGCATCGAACGTGAAGTTGTGTCTGCATAAAAAATTACTTTTCCTTCTGAGTTACGTGCAGCACGACCAATAGTTTGAATTAGTGATCGTGTGTTTCTTAAGAAACCTTGCTTGTCTGCATCAAGGATGCAAACCAAACTAACTTCAGGAATGTCTAAACCTTCACGCAATAAGTTAACACCGACAACAACATCGTAAACTCCACGACGCAAGTCAGCGATGACTTGGTTTCGTTCAATTGTTTTTAATTCCGAGTGAACATACGCGGTCTTAATATTTTTTTCTTGCAGGTAACTTGTAACAGACTCCGACATGTTGATAGTTAATGTTGTGATCAACACTCTCTGATTTTTTTCAACACGTTTATTTATTTCCGAAATAATATCGAGCATTTGATTTTCGGTTGAACGAATTTCAATCACAGGATCAAGTAAACCAGTCGGACGAATAATTTGTTCAACAAATTTTCTGTCAACCAATTCTGATTCGTAATCTCCTGGAGTTGCAGAAGTGAAAATAACATTCTTCATTTTCGATTCGAACTCTGAAAAGTTTAACGGTCTGTTCTCAAGTGCTGAAGGTAATCTGAATCCATAGTTAACCAGAGTTTCTTTTCTACTTTGACTTGTGTTGTACATCCCATGCAATTGCGGAATCATCATGTGCGACTCATCGATCAACATTAAAAAGTCGTCACCAAAATAATCTAACAATGTGAAAGGAGTTGTTCCCGGTTGACGAAAATCTAAATACATTGAATAGTTTTCAATTCCCGAACACACACCGAACTCACTTAATGTTTCCATGTCGTAACGTGTTCGTTTGTCAAGACGTTCAGCCTCCAACATTTTTCCTTCAGCTTTTAATTCTTTGACTCGTGCAACCAATTCTTGTTCAATATTATCGACAACAACTTTCATTTTGTTGTAGTCAGTTACATAAGCTGCTGCTGGATAAATTGTTAACGTTCTCATCCGATCGATGACACGATTCTCAATTGGCTCAATGCGTTCTAATGATTCAACTTCATCACCAAACATTGAAACACGATAAACAAATTTATCTGAATACCCGGGAGCAATTTTTATGATGTCACCTTTAACAGTAAAAGTTCCCATCGAAAGTTCAACATCGTTTCTGTTGTACCCAGTCTTAATTAAAAAAGTTAGTAATTCATTTTTTTTAATTTTTTGTCCAAGTTTTAATTCAAAAAATATTTTTGAATATTCATTTGGATCTTGCGTTGCAAAAATGGCAGCGACTGATGCAACAACAATTGTATCGCTACGAAGTGTTAATGCATTAAGTGAACTTAAACGCATCATCTCAAGGTCTTGATTTATTTTTGAATCTTTATCAATATATAAATCTCGTGCCGGAATATATGCTTCTGGTTGATAGAAATCGAAGTTCGAAACATAATACTCAACTCGATTGTTAGGAAATAATTCTTTTAACTCAATGTAAAGTTGCATCGCCAAAGTTTTATTGTGGGTTAAAACTAAAGTTGGCTTGTTAACGTTTTGAATTACGTTTGCCATTGTAAAAGTTTTACCCGTTCCAGTTGCTCCCATTAAAACTTGAAAGCGTTCACCGTTTTCAAAACCATTTAATAATTTTTCAATCGCAGCCGGTTGATCTCCCGAAGGAGTCATGTCAGTTACCAAATCAAACTTGTGAATTTCTTTTGCCATCTTTACACATCCTATTCAAGTAAAAAAGCACTCGGAAAATTCCTAGTGCGTATCTTACTGCCAATATATTTTTACAATTGATTAACCAATTTTTGTTTTTGTTTCGTTGATTTGTTCTGAATCATCGAACACTTCGTCGTTGATAGTTCCGTCATCTTTTCGTTTGACAACTTTTTTAGTTTTACCATCGTCGACAACAAATTGATCTTTATTTTTTTTACCATTAACTTTTTCTTGTGCCAATGAAAATAATTTTGCTAAAACGATTTGAGAATTTTGAATTGCAGCTTTTGTTTTGTCTTCATCTTTGTCCGCAATGATCTCACTCATTTTTTGTTGCACAAGTTCAGGTGTTACTGTTTCAAGATTTGTAATCCCAAGATTTTTTGCTGCTTCAGCAAATTGGTCGTTTGAAATTTTAAGACCCATTTGTTTTTGTTGCAACATCATTTTATCAAGTTGAGTCATCAATCCATTGATAACAGCGAAGTCAAAGTTCAGACGTTTAATTTTTTCAGCGTCATCTTTTCATTCTTCACGTAATTCGTTCACACGTTTCTCAACATGTTTTCTTGTGAACTCTTCTTTTTTAATTCCTCACTTAGCCAAGATTGAGTCGATATCTTTGTCGGTCACTTTAATTTCTTTTGGTTTAGCTTGTTGTTGCGCTTGTTGTTGCGCCTCAACATCTTCTTTAGAAACTTTTTTAATAACAACTTTTGAAAGTAGGTCAACAGTTTCAGCTGCAATATCAACTTTCATTTTGTTAAATAATTTTGCTGACTCTTCAACATAGTAACTCAATGGGTTGTTTTGTGCGTATTGTTGTAAATAAATTCCTGATCTTAATTTTTGCGCCAGGTTAATGTGGCGAGTTCAGAATTTATCGAACGCTTGAAGAATTGTTCGTTTCTCCATTCCAAAGACAACATCGTTTGGAACGTCATCGATTCTAAATTTGTAGAAGTTCATCATTTGTTTTTGAATAATTTTTGCGATATCTTTATCTTCTTTTCCCGAGAACATTGCTTCAGTCAATGATCCTTCAGGAACAAGTTTTCCATCGATGGCGCTAATTAATTCTTTAGTATTCAGTGCTCGTTCTCCACGAACATAATCACTGTGTTCTAGCAATAATTCGAACGCGTGCGTATATTGGAAACGTTCAATTACAATTTTTAAATCTGATTGTTCCAAGATGTTATCACGTTGTCCATAAATCGCTTCACGTTGTTGCGCAAGAACATTATCGTAGTCAAGCACGTTTTTACGTTGGTCAAAGTTAAGACCTTCTAATTTTTTTTGCGCTCCTGTAATGGCGCGGTGAAACATTTTTGATTGCATAAAGTCTTCACCAAGAATTTTCACAAATCGTTGACGCAATTTTGGCGTTGTAAATCGGACCATCAAATCATCTTCCATCGAGATGTAAAAACGTGAATCCCCAGGATCTCCCTGACGACCAGCACGTCCACGTAATTGGTTATCGATTCGACGCGCTTCGTTTCGTTCTACTCCGAAGACAAAAAGTCCCCCAAGTTCTTTAACTTCTTTTGATAATTTAATGTCAGTTCCACGACCAGCCATGTTAGTTGCTAAAGTAATGGCGCTTTTTTGACCCGCCTTTTCAACAATTTCAGCTTCACGAGCATGGTTTTTCGCATTGATCATTTCGAATTTTAAGTTCGCTTTTTCCAAGTGGTGAGCAACTTGTTCTGATGATTCAACTGATGTTGTCCCAATTAAAATAGGACGTCCAGCTTCGTTGATGATTTTAATATCAGCCACCATTTTTTTCAAAGCCGCTTGTTTGGTTGCAAAAGTATAGTCTGGTTCGTCAACCCGAATAATCGGCACGTTGGTTGGACAGACAACAACACGAGTGTTATAAATTTTAATGAACTCTTCTTCTTCTGTTTTAGCAGTCCCAGTCATTCCTGAAATTTTCGCATACAGACGGTAAAAGTTTTGGTATGTAATTGTCGCAACAGTTTGTGTTTCCTCTTCGATTCGCACACCTTCTTTGGCTTGCAACGCTTGTTGCAATCCATCACTGTAGGCACGACCAGGCATGATCCGTCCAGTAAATTGGTCAATTAAAACAATTTCGTTATCACGCACAGTATATTCAACTCCGTTTTTGAAAACAAAGTTAGCTTTTAAAGCATTCATAATTAAGTGGAATAATTCTGTATTGTTAACGTCAAACAAACTTTTAATACTAAAGTATTTTTGAGCTTTTTCAACTCCGGAATCAGTTAGGTAAACTTGTTTTGATTCTAAATCAAAATCAACATCACTTTCTTTGGAAAGTGTTTTCGCAAAGGTATCAGCCGCTTGGTAGAAGTTAACGCGGTTTTGTTTTCCCCCCGAAATAATTAACGGTGTTCGTGCTTCATCGATTAGAACTGAGTCAGCCTCATCGATAATGGCATAGTTCAAACCACGTTGCACTTTTTGGGATAAATCAAACACCATGTTGTCACGTAAGTAGTCGAATCCTAATTCCGCATTGGTGGTGTAAGTAACATCAGCGGCATAAGCATTTCTTTTTTGGTCTTTAGTTAAACCACGACCATTTAATCCGACAGTAATTCCTAAACAGCTATATACTTTTCCGTTAATTTCCGAGTCCCGTTGACTTAGGTATTCATTGACGGTTACGATATGAACTCCATCACCAGTTAAAGCATTTAAATAAGCTGGGAAAAGACCGGTTAAAGTTTTCCCTTCCCCAGTTCTCATTTCTGCAACGTCCCCATAGTGGAGAATGATCCCCCCAATTAATTGGACACGGTAGGCTTTTAAACCTAATTTCCGAAATGCTGCTTCACGAACAGTCGCATAAGCTTCAACTAAAAGATTATCAAGATCATCTCCTGATGCTAATCGTTCCTTAAATTCGTTGGTTTTTGCTCCTAATTCCTCATCAGTCAACCCTGCCATATATGAATCAAGGGCGATGATTTGATCTGCTACTTTTCCGTAGTTCTTAATGATCTTTTTATCTCTTGCCATGTTTTATTACCTCACATTCAAATCTAATTTTATCACAAATATTTATCAATTAATTAATTCGCCCCGTTGTTTACTTGTATATTGGTCAATTTTCACATACAATAACAATGGATAAATGGTAAGTACAATGTGAGAATTGAAAAAGGAATTTTATCAAAGTGAACTAACGATTAAAAAATCCCGTTTTATTACCTTCATTGGAAAAGTCCAATCCAAAGCAGATCTTGATCTTTTCATTGCAAAATACAGCGCTAAAGATGCACGTCATAATTGTTATGCCTATCGTTATCTTGTTAACACCGCTGAAACACAAGGATCCGACAACGACGGAGAACCAACAGGAACATCCGGGAACGCTTTATTGCGATTTATCGAACTAAAAAATGTTACCAACATTTGTATCTTGGTTGTCCGCTATTTTGGTGGTATCAAGCTAGGAACCGGTCCCCTCACAAGAGCTTATGTTGCTGGCGCAAAAGAACTGCTGAAACCAACTGAACTAATTAATCTAACACCCCAAAAAACTGTCACTTTTTGTGCCAAAATCACAAGTCAAAAACAAATCCAAGCTTTCTTGCGTAAGAATGGTTGTGAAACTTATCACATTGACTACGATAACGACATCTTAACATTCCAAGTTCAATGTCACGATGATCTCGATTTAGCTGCAATAACTCATTTGTTTTTTAGAAAGGAATAAAGTATGACCACACCTGTACAATGCGATAAAAAAAGAATCTTACTAATTGATGGTTACCATCTCTTGCACAAAGGTTACTATGGATCGTTAAAAAGAAAAAAAATATTAACCAACCGCGACGGAGAGATTTTGAATGCTCTTTGTGTTTTTGTTGCTAAGATGATTGATTTCTCGAATTCGGGAAAATACCACACCGTGATTGTCACTTTTGACGTGGCAAGTAAAGATTGTTGAAGACGCGAATTGTACCCTGATTACAAAGCAACTAGAAAAGAAACACCTGACGATTTAAAACCCCAAATGCAACTGGTGCGAAAATTGTTAACCGCCGCTAACATTCCGTGATACGAAAAAGAGTCATTTGAAGGTGACGACGTCATGGGAACCATTACAAGAGTTGCCACTAAGTTAGGTTACTTCGTTGAAATTCTTTCAAACGATAAGGATATTTACCAACTAGTTTCGGATGACTGTGTTGTTGCAACACAAAAAACCTCAAAATGTGAAATGGAATATATCACTAAAGCCGAAGTCTTGGAATCCTTTGGTTGTACACCAAAACAAATTCCCGACATGAAAGCTTTAATGGGCGATAGTTCTGATAACATCAAAGGAGTTTGTGGTTTACACTATTCAACTGCAACTAAAATAATTAATCAATACGGTTCAATTGAACGTTGTTTCCAAAACATCGAATCACTTGATACCAAAAGCCGTGAGTTGCTTAAAAAACATCGCGACCGCATTATCATAAACAAAAAAATCACAACAATTCAACGTCACATTGATATTGGACGCATTGATTTCCGCCCGTTAAAAATTAATTACCGCGGTTTCTTGTGATTTGTACGAAAACAAAGAATGTGACCGTTTGTCAAACGGATTGAAAAAATTATGGAAGAAAAAAACATTCCTTTTACTACAACCAAAAAACCAGTACCACACCAAAATAAAAACCGCGACTAAGACGTTGCGGTTTTTTGCTATTTAATTGTTAGTTCCAGTTTTAATTAAAGTGGGACAACCAGAGCAACAACTCCAAATGCGATTGCAGCCACAATAATAAAAATCATGATTAGTAACAAGGCAAAACGAATTCGTTTTTGTTTTACTCGTTTAGCGAATTGACTGTCGATATTAATGAAATTATTTTTGATTTTGTCACGGTCCTGAATCGCATTACAATTTGTAAACGGACTGTCAGGTGAATATGGTAAGCACATCATGCGACTTAAAATTTCAATTGCTTCGAAGCGATCGCGAACGCGGAACACACCAGTTGTCATGTCCTTAAATTCAATTGTGATTTTAGCTTCAAACCCAATTGTCCCTGAAGCTGTGACTAAAACATTAACAATGTCGTGATGGGTTTTGACCACATCTTGGTATTCGCCTTTTCCCACCGGAAAGATCATGTGGAAATCAATCTCATTGACTAATAAAAAGATTTTGTTTTTTTTGCCTGCCTCGTAGCAAACATACGATAAGTAACGATTATCGTGATTAATTTTTTCAATTATTTCTGCCGGATTCATTTTCCACCTCAAACTTCTTCAATTATACCTTAATTTGTCGTGTTATGTAATGCCCCAATAATCGGGATACAAAAAAAACGCCGGGAGGCGTTTTTTAAATATGGTCTGGAGTTTTAATTTTACTTCCCGACTCATCAACTAAGTATAATCTTTCGGTGATGATTTTAACCGATTCGTTGTCAACTTTAACAAGGCCACGGTGAACGTGAATAAAAGTTTTTTCCGAATCGTTACTCAAAGTCATTGTTCCAATTTTTAAAGTGGAAACTAACGGTGAGTGTTTCGGTAGAATTGTCATATCTCCATCAGTGGTTTGCAGGTAAGCGGAATTAACTTCCTTATCATCAGCAAAGACACCGTTCGGTGTAATAATTCTGACTTTTAGTTTCATGAATTAATTACCCCCTTTTTTGTTCTTTTTGCTCTTTTTGTTTTGCATAAACTTCATCAATTGTTCCAACATACATGAAGTAAACTTCAGGGATGTCATCGACATCACCATCAAGGATAGCTTTAAATGATTTTACAGTATCTGAGATTGAGACAAATTTTCCAGGACGTCCTGTAAATTTCTCACCAACGAAGAATGGTTGTGACATAAAGTTACGGATTTTACGTGCTCTATTAACGACCATTTTGTCTTCTTCACTTAATTCGTCCATCCCTAAGATCGCGATAATTGATTGTAATTGTTTATATTTTTGTAATGTTTCTTGGACTTTCATCGCGATGTTGTAGTGTTCTTCTCCAATAACAGCTGGATCAAGCATACGTGAACTTGATGAAAGTGGGTCAATCGCAGGATAGATTCCTAACGCCGCAATTGAACGGTCCAGAACAACACGGGCATCTAAGTGTGCAAATGTTGTACTTGGAGCGGGGTCAGTTAAGTCGTCGGCTGGCACATAAACTGCTTGAACCGATGTAATTGAACCTTTTTGTGTAGAAGTAATTCTTTCTTGTAATGCTCCCATTTCAGTTGATAAAGTTGGTTGGTAACCAACGGCAGAAGGCATACGCCCTAGTAGAGCGGATACCTCAGAACCAGCTTGGGTAAATCGGAAGATGTTATCAATGAATAATAAAACGTCTTGGTTTTTTTCATCACGGAAATATTCTGCAATTGTAAGTCCAGTTAAGGCCACACGCATACGTGCTCCTGGTGGTTCGTTCATTTGACCAAAGACTAGCGAAGTTTTATCAATAACTCCCGCTTCGATCATTTCATAGTAAAGGTCGTTCCCTTCACGAGTACGTTCACCAACACCGGCAAAAACAGAAACACCACCATGGGCTTTCGCAACGTTGTTAATTAATTCTTGAATTAAAACAGTTTTACCAACTCCGGCTCCACCAAATAATCCAATTTTTCCCCCTTTTGCAAAGGGCATCATTAAGTCAACAACTTTAATTCCAGTTTCTAGAACTTCAGCTGTTGTTGTTAGTTCGTCATAATTTGGAGCTTTTCTGTGAATTGGCATTCTTTTAACACTAGCGGCCACTTGTTCTTTGTTGTCAATTGGTTCTCCAAGCACGTTGAACATACGTCCAAGTACTTCTTCTCCAACTGGCACTGAGATCGGCGCTCCTGTGTTTGTGACTTCGAAACCACGCACAAGTCCTTCGGTTGGACCCATCGCGATAGTACGAACAATTTCATCTCCAATATGTTGAACAACTTCAAGTGTTAACGTTTGACCGTTCAATTGAACAGTTAAAGCGTTGTATAAACTTGGAATGAAGTCTTCGTCAAATTTAACGTCGACAACAGGACCAAGTACTTGAACGATTGTACCTTGTTTTTTTTCCATTATATTTCCTCCTAATTTTCTTGCGCATCAGCACCAGAAACAATTTCACTAATTTCTTGGGTGATAGCTGCTTGACGTTTTCTATTGAATAATAGATTTAACATTGCTTTTAAATCTTTTCCGTTTTTTGTCGCCGCTTCCATCGCGGTACGACGGCTGGTTTGTTCTGATAATTGTGATTCGATAATTGTTCCAAAAATAATGGTGTTTAAATATAACGAAACACTTGATGACAAGACCGTTTCCGGATCTGGTTCAAATTCAAGGGGCGCATGCGCTTCACTTGTTTCGACTTTCTCGGCTTTAGCCTCATTAACTTTGATAATTGGAAAAATGCGTAAAATCACAGGTTCCATTAAAATACTATTGACGAATTTGGTGTAAGCTAATTTAACTTCATCAAATTCACCTGAATTATAAAGTGCTAAGACATCAGTTGCGATTTGACGTGCTTGTTCACTTGAAAAGTTCACATCAACGCTTAAGTCTTGGCGTTTAATTTTAAGGTGATTGTTTTTACAAAATGAAACAGCTTTTGTTCCAATTGCATAAACCTCATCTGTGTTTTTAATTTCTGATTTTACTAACTTGTTTAAGTTGGAGTTATATCCTCCACATAAACCAAGATTTGAATTTACTACAACATATAATGTTTTTTTCAAACCATCTGCATTGCTACGTAGGTACTTCGATTTTTCTGAATTAACAATGATTTCATTAAATAATGAATATACTTCAGTCACATATTCAGAAATCCCTAAAGCACGCTTTTGGATTTTTCTTAATTTCGCGGTTGCTACCAACTCCATCGCACCAGTAATTTTACCGATGTCTGAAATTGATTCAATTTCCGCTTTTAAACCACTTAAATTAGCCATAAACTATTTTAGTTTTTTAAATTCTTCGTCTGTTCCGTATGCAGTTGGTGTGTAATCAACGATATGTTTGATTGTTTCTTTTAGTACTTTAACCAATTCTTGGTGAATATTATTTTTTAGATCGTCATCAAAAGCTTTTTTCTCTGCAAGAGTTGCTCTTAATTTTTTCGCATTTGCGTCAGTTGCAAAGTGCGTAATAATTGCTTCTTTAAATGTCAACATTAAATCTAGTGGTAATCATTTAATTAATCTTTCTTTAATTGCTAATAAAATAATTGATTGGTCGATTTGATCGATTGGGGCATATTGTCTTTGTTTTAAAATTTCAATAATTCTTTGTCCATGATCTAGTGTTGCTTTTGTAGTATCATCTAAATCACTTCCAAATTTTGAAAAGGCTTCTAGTTCAAAATATTGCGCTAGTTCAAGTTTTAAAGTTCCTCCGACTTGTTTTACGGATTTAATTTGGGCACTTGAACCAACACGTGAAACTGAAAGTCCAGTGTTAACAGCAGGTCTAATCCCGGCGTTGAATAATTGTTCTGATAAGAAAATTTGTCCATCAGTAATTGAAATAACACTTGTTGGAATATAAGCAGAAATGTCTCCGGCTTGAGTTTCGATGATTGGTAAGGCAGTAATACTTCCTCCTCCAAAATCAGCATTAACTCGGGCAGCACGTTCTAGTAATCTCGAGTGTAAGTAGAATACGTCCCCGGGATAAGCTTCACGTCCTGGTGGACGGCGTAGTAATAACGACAGAGTACGGTAAGCGACCGCATGTTTTGATAAATCATCATAAACAATTAGGACGTCTTCCCCGTTTTCCATTCATTCTTCTGCAATAGTAACTCCAGTATATGGTGCGATGTATTGAATTGGTGCGGGTTCTGATGCTGATGCTGAAACAACACAAGTGTAGCTCATTGCGCCCGCTTGTTTTAGTTTTTCCACAACTTGTGCAACAGTCGATTCTTTTTGACCGATTGCCACATAAATACATTTAACATCTTTCCCTTTTTGGTTAATAATCGCATCGATTGCGATCGCGCTTTTTCCGGTTTGACGGTCACCGATAATTAATTCCCTTTGACCTTTTCCGATCGGAATGATCGAGTCAATTGAAAGAATTCCAGTTTCCATTGGTTGGTCAACAGATTTACGTGACATAACTCCGTGAGCCATTTTTTCCACGGGACTAAATTTTTTAGCCTCGATCGGTCCAGCACCATCAATTGGTGCTCCAATTCCGTTAACAACACGACCAAGTAATGCGTCACCAACTGGGGTTTCAACAACTTTACCAGTTCTTTTAACAACATCACCTTCACTAATTAATGAATCATCCCCCATCAGAACGGCACCAACGGCACCTTCTTCTAAGTTCAGAACCATTCCATAAACACCATGGGGGAACTCAAGTAGTTCACCCATCATCGCTTTATCTAATCCAAATAAAAGAGCAACCCCATCACCAATACTTGCGACAGTTCCTTCTTCATAGTGGACTAGTTCTTTTCCATATTCCTTAATTTGTTTTTCAATAACTTTTGAAATTTCATTAATGTTTAATGGCACAATATCACCTCTATTTTTCTATATTGTTTGCATTCAATATGTCTGATTTCATATCATTTAATCTACCCTTAATTGATCCGTCAAATTCTTGTCCATCGACAATC
>JALAGN010000016.1 GCA_022712415.1 Spiroplasma sp.
CGACAAAATTTTAGAATCGGAATTTATAACTTATGTCTTTGACAACTACAATAAAAAAGTTGGAGAGGTAATGAAGGGGAAAATTGCCGACGCTCAAAATGCTAATTTAGATAGCGCCGTGTTGATGCAAGACTTCCCATCAAAAATAAAAACCTTTGACTTCTTGTTCTTTAATTTTAATGATCTACATTCGCGTTCAAAATTTTTGGAACGGCCAAAATATATTGAGAACTCAAGTATTATTTTTGAGTACAACATTAATGGTGACGAAGTTCGAATTGGTTACGAACGCAAAAAAATTCTAGTCGCAACCCACCAACTAAAAAGATTAGATTACTGAAAACAATGCACAATTATTTATGCTAACTTTAAAAAAGAAATGGAAGCATACAATGTTGAAAAAGTTTATGTGCCAAGTATCAAGGAGACAATTTTTGTGGCGCGAACTGTCGACGATTTCTATTCTGATTTATCAGAAGACCTTTCTGAAACATTCAGCCACATTGTTGATGTGTTCCATACGTCGCTTAAATTTGGTGATTACGATCGTGTGTCGCTATGTATTGGTTTACTTTTCAAACTTGACGAAAAACAAATTGTTGAAAAAATTATGATTGAAAGAATATCGGCTGACATTGCATACGCACGTGAGTATAGTGCCATTAAAAAATCATTGAGTCGTTACAATTTAAAAGAAGAAATTGCTTTTATGGAAAACATTGTCACAAATATCTTTATCGAAAATATTAATAAGTTTGATAGCAACACATTTATCAAGCTCTTAAATAAATATAATTTTGTTAACCGTGACAATCTATTGAAACTAATTAATAAGTCGAACTTTGATTTTGCAATGGACGATTTAATTGCTATCAACACGATGCTGGAGAAACAGACAATCGATGGTTGAAAAATTAATTTAAACAATTCGTTAACCAAATATATTAAATACTTATTAGAAAATGATGATAAAAATATTTTTAACAATAATTCAATTACCTTAACTGGTCATATGACTTTTGTTTCAAAATATAAAAAGTTTGTGGGTGATTTAAAAGAAGGATTGCAGTATCCTGATTTAATTGAATCATTCCGTGAGTTAACCAAAGCAGAGTTACATTTAATTCAAAGTATTGATATCGAAATGTTTAACAAAGTTGGGTACCTTGATACAATCGGTAAACTCATGAACACACCAACGAAACTTTTCAAGCAAATTATTTTGTCTTACATCAAATCAGATCCTGAATCAAAAGTATCACAGACAAAATTATTAGCATATGATTTTTTAAAAATAATTGACGAGAAAGTTTCAAAACTAATTCGACCAAACACGGTTTCGGAGTCTTGAGAAATTAACAAAGCAATCTTGAAAGTTTCAAAATCAATTGAACTGGCTGAAGAAATTATTGGTGATGAATTCAAATTAAATGATTGCGCTGATATTTTCTACAATTGAACTTTTGAAATTAGAGAAGACAATGCGATTAAAAAATATTTAGAACTTGGAGGAAACAAAAATGAGTAGTAATTTTAAAAATGAAATTGATCAAGTTTTTAACTTGGTTGGAATAAAACAAATTTTAATTGTTGAAGGAAATGTGGATGATATTTACGAACGCAATGGTAAGTATATCAACATGCATAATTTATTCAATGAAATTTTAGGAGACAAAGGATATCACAAACGATTTAAATTCGATAAGTTTTCTGGATTTAATCGCTTGGTAAATGATGAGGGACGCATCGATACTTTCAAAAGTTCTGACAGTATTGAATTATTTTCTCGTCTTCAAGAAATATTACCCAACAACGATGAACTTGTTGGTGTTGTGGTTGACTACACAAACTATATTTTTTCAAATGATGCAACATCTGAAGAAGATCAAATGGCTTTAACTGCGCTTGCAAAAACTTTGAAAGAAGTTAATTTTGATATTACTGAAATTAGTAAATTAAAAAGTTGTGCCATCTTTATTACCAAACAAATTAATCAACTACCACCCGAAATGTATTTAAACAATCCGGACGCAGCAATTATTACTTTTTCAAAACCAAATCGAAATGATCGAAAAACATTTATCAATACTGTTAAATCAAAACTATCAAACATGATTGATTTGTTTGAAGAGATTGAAACTTTTGTTGATTACACTGAAGGGTGAACACTAAAAGAAATTTCACACTTTGTGCGATACGTTGCCAACCAATCAAGTCCAGAAATGTTTAAAGAGATTATGAACAATTATCTTTACGGAAACAATGTCTCGCCTTGAATGGAATTAACACAAGATAAACTTTCAGGTATTGATGCCTTCTTAAAAGGTAAAGTTATTGGTCAGGATTATGTTGTTGACAAAGTTGTTAGTGTCATCAAAAGAGCGGCGCTAGGATTATCAGGAATTGCTAGTTCTGAATTACAAACAAAACCAAAAGGAACTTTATTCTTTGTTGGACCAACCGGAGTTGGGAAAACAGAAATGGCAAAAGCTATTACTAAATTTTTATTTGGTGATGAAAACAATTTAATTCGTTTTGATATGTCAGAATACGGAACTGAAAATGCCGATCAAAAATTAATCGGAGCACCTCCAGGTTATGTTGGTTTTGAAGGTGGAGGTCAATTGACCAACGCCGTTAAAGCGAAACCGTTTTCAGTTGTCTTGTTTGATGAAATTGAAAAAGCTAATCCAAAAATATTTGACAAGTTCTTGCAAATCTTGGAAGATGGTCGCTTAACTGATAATACTGGTAAAACAGTTTCGTTCAGTGAAACAATTATAATCTTCACATCAAATATCGGAGCGGCGGTTGTTAACCCGGATGACGATGAAGAAAACGTAAGACGAAACTTCATCAGCAAAGTGCAAGAGTATTTTTCAAATGAATTAAACCGACCAGAAATTTTAGGACGGATTGGGAACAACATTGTTCCATTTGCATTTATCAAAAATGCAGAATTGCAAAACAATCTGTCGGTACAAAAAATCAAACAAGTCTTAAAACGTGTTGAGGAAAAATATTTAATTACCTTTGAAACAAAATTTGATGACAAGTTCTTAAAATATGTTTTAAAAGATGCTGATGTTAAACGCGGTGGTCGAGACATCATCAACTCAATTGAAATCAATTTCATTGATCCGTTAACAACATTTATTTTTGAGAATAAAAGTAAATTACAAGCAGGGGTCACAATCATGGTTTCTTATACAACCAAATTAATTTTTCAAATAAAATAAAAAATCGAACTACTGTTCGATTTTTTTTGTATAAAGTTTAAAAACATTATCAAGCAGAGATGAAATTGTCATTGGGCCAACTCCACCCGGAACTGGCGTGATAGCATGAACAATGTCTTTGACATTTTCAAAGTCAACATCACCACAAAATTTATCGTTCACCTTATTAATTCCGACATCAATGATTGTTGTTTTCTCATTCACAAAATCCTTTGTGATGAAATTTGCTCGTCCAATTGCGACAATTAAGATATCAGCTCTTTTTGTGATTTCGGCAAGGTTTTTTGTTTTTGAATGACAAACAGTAACGGTTGCCGACTTGTTTGTTAACATAGAAGCTACTGGTTTACCGACAATATTGCTCCGTCCGACCACAACAATATTTGCACCCTCGATTGGAATTTGGTATTCTTCTAGCAATCGCACAATTCCTTTTGGTGTACCGGGAAAAATATCAGAAGTATTTAACATCACGTGACCAAGGGTAATGGGATTGAATCCATCGGCATCCTTTTCTGGGGCAATGGCACTAATAATTTCGTCCTCGTTAATATGTTTTGGTAAAGGTAATTGAATTAAAATCCCGTCAACTATTTCGTTGTGGTTTAATTGTTCAATTGTTTTAAGCAATTCTGATTGGGTTACATCTGCCTCAAAAGTAATATGTTCGAATAAAATTCCGACACGTTCACAAGCGCGCATTTTATTACGAATGTAAAGGGAGCTAGCAGGAACATTTCCCACTTGAATTACCGTAAGTTTGGGATGTCTGTTTCCTTTTTGCACCAATTCATTTATACTATCTTTGAGGATGCTGTTGCATTTTTGTGCAGTTGATTTACCGTCGATTAATATTGACATGCGATCTCTCCTCTTCAAAGGTGATTATATGGAAAAATTCAAAGAAATGATAGATAAATTTAATATTTTAGCACCCAGCATGGAACCGTTTGGGAAAAATATCTACAAAATTAATCCGCAATTCTATCAAGCACAAAAACCGGATGGGAAATTAGTTATTTTAACTTCAATTAATCCCACAACACACGGGGAAGGTAAAACGACTTGTGCGATTGGATTGGCCGACGGTTTAAATGCAATCGGAAAAAAAGCGATTCTAGCATTACGCGAACCTTCAATGGGTCCGGTTTTTGGTCGTAAGGGAACTGCGACTGGTGGCGGAGAATGTTTACTGGAACCAAGTGAAAAAATTAATCTACACTTTACTGGTGATTTACATGCAATTACCAGTGCCAATAATTTAATTGCCGCTGTGATTGATTCACATTTATACTGAGGGAATGCGCTGAATATTGATTTAGCAACAATTAATTGACCACGTTGTCTTGATGTTAACGACCGCGCTTTACGAACAGCGGAAATTAAAATCAAAAAAGATCTTAGTCGAACTACTAACTTTGTAATTACTGCTGCCAGTAAAATGATGGCAATTTTATCGTTGGCAAGTGATGAAGCAGATTTACGTGTGAGATTAAATGAAACAATGTTTGCACTTGATACCCAAGGAAATCCACTTTACTTAAAACAACTTGATGTGGTTGGATCGGTTATGGCAACCTTGAGTGATGCCATTAAACCAAATTTAGTTGCCACAAAATATCTATCACCAGCGTTAATTCACTGCGGACCGTTTGCTAATATTGCAACTGGTACAAATTCAATGATTGCAACCAAACTAGCAAAACGAATTGGTGAGATTGTTATTTCTGAAACTGGTTTTGCGTCGGAATTAGGATATGAAAAATTTGTTGACGTTGTTTCACAACAACACGGCATCATGCCCGATTGTGTTGGATTAGTTGTCACAGTTAGAGCATTAAAAGAGCACAGTGATTTTGAAAGTGATTTCACTTTATTAGACAAGCACATTAAAAATGTGACCAAGACTTCAAGCAACATGATTGTGATTGTGAATGTCTTTGCTGATGATAGCGTTGAAGATGTGCAAAAACTTTGTGCTTATTTAGAAACGAGAAAAGTTCCTTTTGCAAAAAATACATCTTATGTTGATGGGCCAAAAGGGGCGACTGAACTTGCTAAAAAGGTTGTGGCAATTTTGGAAAATAAAAACGTTTTCAAATCGCCAGTTGCAAATGTCGTTGGCATTGAGAACAAAATCAAAACAATCGCTAAAGAATTTTACTATGTTGATGACGTAGAATTTACAAATGAAGCAAAAGACCAAATCGCAATGATTAAAAAAATCGATCAAAAGATTTATGAAAACTGACCGATTATTATTGCAAAGTCACCCATTACAATTGATGGTAATGATAAAAAGATTGAGAACTATGTGCTTAAAATTTCGCAACTGGAATTAAACACCGGAGCAAAATTTGTTTTAGCATTTACTAACCAAGTGATTATGCTTCCCGGGTTACCAAAGGATGGGAACTATATTAATATTAA
>JALAGN010000017.1 GCA_022712415.1 Spiroplasma sp.
AAGAATGTTAAAAGGAAATGCGCCAGCTACTCCTAAAAAATTGGATTAAATACTTAGTTAATACTTCATTTAAATGAAGTATTAACTAAGTATTTAATCCAATTTTTTAGGAGTAGCTGGCGCATTTCCTTTTAACATTCTTGATGTTCCAACAACACAAGCAATGGTAAATCCTAAACCAACTCCAAATTGAACAAAATTTAATAAGTGTGTTAATGTGACACTTCAACTATCACAATTGAAATCAACAAAAAAATCATTTTCGGGATCATTTGTGTAATAGTATCAACCATCAAGATCATTAACATCGATTTTTAATTCAAATACTCCAAATGAGATGATAACGTATGTTAAACAAATCATTGCCAGTTCAACCGAAACTAAAGCAATAACCGCTTTTCCTTTAACAAAGGCTGAAACAATTCCTAAAACTAAAGCAACAACACCAAAAAATAAGGCAACACCTAATGTTGTTGAATAATTGCTAGCAATTGTTCCATCACTTGAGTTTTCAAACATTGAAATAGTTTCGTGTTGGGTATCGATTCCTGAACTAGTGGCCGAAATATGAATTCCGACGATTCCAATAATCAAAATTATTACAAATGATAATGTTCCTGCAACAAGACTAAAGATTTTAAATTTATTCATTTTATTTTCCTCCATTCTACGGTAGGTCCACTTATTAATGTACCAAAAAATGACCGAAAATCAAACACACTATAAGGGTACAAAAAAACACTTGAAACCACTTTACGTTAAATGGTTCCAAGTGTGTTAGTTAATGGTAATCAGCAATAATGCCGTCTTTTCTTAAGTCATAATAAATGGTATTGAAAATATTGTGATTCACATCACTGGAAATGGTTGTACTATTTGTCATCACTGTGATGGCTAAATTTTCATTAGGATCCATCAATGAAAGTGAACCTAACATTCCGTTTCAACCGTAAGTTCCAATGTTCGTATTTAAATCACCATCATTGGTAATTTTATTGTTGATTCCTCAACCATAACCAATACCTTGGTCTAAATCATTATTTTGGTAGGCAATTTGCAATTGTTCCGGTGTTAAACGATTTTTGACCATATCTTGAATACTTCATAATCCTTCAGGCCCTTGTCTTGTTTCATCACCTTCACCCGAAGCATCACTAACATAAGGAATGATTGGTGTTCCTGTTGCATCTAAACCTGTTAACATAAAGTTTTGAAATTTTACGTAATCTGAAGCTGTCGTAATTAACGCATTACCACCCATAGAACATGGTTGATAAGTAGTTAACGGACTTTGTCATCCAAGATTGGCAATTAAATTATTAATTTTGGATATCCCAATTAAGCCTCCGAATTTCTCAGTTTCTTTAATTTTTCCGGGATATGACCCTAACAAGAAGGCACTCTGTGGTAATTTTTTATCTTCTAGTAACACATTCCCGCCAGCGTAATTGGGGTCTTTCTCATTATAGACATCCGCAATTTGATTATCACCATCTGGAGATGGTGTGAAACCTTTGACATCACTTCGTCATGAATATGTCGGGTGTGCCAAAGTATTTAGAACAGTTGCTTCATTTAACGGCATTCCATAATAACTATCGTGCATATTAAGGGGATTCAAGATTGCTTCTTGAATTCAACATTCTCATAGATCGGCCCCCGCTGCTTGTTGAGCTTTGACTGCCGCTGTCGTTGGTGTTCATTGGTTAGTATCTAAAATGTAATTTCCCATGGCAGCCAATAAATCAAGATTGAATCCATAGTGTCATTTTTCACCGGGCTCTGATACCAAAGGTAGTTTTGCCAATGTTTTTGCAAATTCATTCATTCCAATTTTTTTGTTTTTTCAATCCCGAATAAATGATCAACCACCACCAGTCATTAAATTTCCAACTCCCATGTAGTCAATTCCTGACGTCATTGTCAGAACATCAAATAAAGTAATGTCCCGAACGAGTGGCGTTGTGTTGTGGCCATCTTTAACGACTAAATTTTTGCGGTCTCACTCCGTTCACATTGCCTTGACGTTTGTTTTTAAGCTAAGTGTTTCTTTTGCTCCGTCTATATTCATAAAAGTTTTAAAGTGATTTCATAACATTAAAAAGGCGGCGGCTGTTAACGGTTTTGTCATTGACATTGTTTTAAACAATGTGTCATGTTGCATGACAACTGCATTACCATAATCTTTATACCCATTATCATATGTGAATAGTGTTTTACCATTTTTGGCAATTTCAACGGCATAACCAGAACTAAAATGGTTCTCAATCATGTCATTAAGGTAATCAACAGTTTTACTCATTGCCAATGATACTTTACTATTAGTACAAGCAATAACCGGTAAAGTGGTTGACATAATAACACCGGCCGCTCCAATTAGTGAAAGTAATTTCTTCATCTTCTATTCTCCTTCCAATTCAAATTATTTTTAATAATTGGTCTTTATAGTAGGAACGAGGTCAGTCCTTCGTTTCCTGCTCCAAGCATAGCAAAAAGAAAGGTAAATTAGTTAAAAAGTCCTTCATCAGGTAAGTTAGTTTTTCCAAAGAAAAAACTGCTCGTTTGAAAGTGAGACTCACTTCTTACTCAACAGTTTTAAATTAAAAATCAGTATTAATGGTCGAACGCGGTGTTTGACTATCGCCAGAAACCCGACCAGGACGATCGTTACTGTAATCAAAATCAGCATCGTTATTATATTTTTTTCATAAGATTGTTAAGCGCAGTAATGTATAACCAACCGTCACTAAACAGGTGACACTTGTCATCGCAGCAACGGCAAACGGAATAATAATTGCAACATTTAAACTATAATGAATCGTTGCTGTGACTTGTTGGGTGGCATCACGCGGATCAACAACACTACGATCAAATGGTCCCTTGTCTGACATACTAAATGTCAAAAGCATTGACGCCATGACCACCACAAGAATCACAAAAGCAACAAGAACATGAACACCTGTTAAAATGATTGAAAGTTTTCGGCCTGTAAAGAATGTCGCAATACTTAGACCGCAAGATATCACAGCTAAAATAATTGCCCCAATAAAAAATGCTTGTAGGGGAAATAAAACGATGCCGCGGGTGTCAGGATGTAAAAGAGAAACCTTATACGTATCTGTGAATATTTGGTGGTGCCCAGGACGGTCAAAAATATCATTATATTCTCCGTGCATATTAAAAGAAAAACCAATGACACAAAAGACAATGATTGCGACGAGCGCAATGATCGTAATAGCACAATTTAAGATTTTAAATCCTTTCATTGAAAACCTCTTTCTACTCCCGTGTTGGGGAGTCTATACAATAAGATGCCTTTAGCGGTATCGCTCTAACTAATATTTCGATTATATTAGGATCTTCTTTAATTTACCAAAAAAGTCCCAACTTTTAGACACACTATAAGGGTACTTTACTAGTAGCGAGTCAAAAAAACGAAGTCACTCAGACTTCGTAAGAATTATAAAGTTTTTTCTAATAATTTATCAACTAACACTAATACTTCTTCGGTATTATCACATTCTAGCGCTTTTGCTACTAGGTCTTGTGTTTCTTTTAGTGTTAATTTTGCCATAATACTACGAGCTCTTGGGATACTTGTAGCTGACATTGAGAAGGCATCAAGTCCTAATCCCATTAATAATGGAATCGCTTTGACATCTCCTGCCATTTCTCCACACATTCCAGCTCAACGTTTATGTTTGTGGGCTCCATCAATTGTTGATTTTAGTAAACGTAAAATTGAGGGGTTGTATGGTTGGTATAGATAAGTGACATTTTCACTCATACGGTCAGCTGCCATTGAGTATTGAATTAAGTCGTTAGTTCCAACTGAGAAGAAATCAGCGTATTTAGCGAAGTTATCCGCATTTACAGCAGCAGCTGGAATTTCAACCATCATTCCGATTTGTAGGTCTTTCCCAACGGCAACACCTTCTTTTTCTAATTCAGCTTTACATTCTAAGGTAAAGTCTTTTGCAGCTTTAAATTCATCAATTGTTGCAATCATTGGGAACATAATTCCTAATGGTCCAAAGGCTGATGCACGTAATAAAGCACGAATTTGATCACGGAAAATATCTTTACGGTCTAGTGTAAAACGAATGGCACGGTAACCTAAGAATGGGTTTAATTCATGCGGGAATTCGAAGTAAGATAATTTTTTATCTCCCCCAATATCAAGGGTACGAATAATAGTAATTTTCCCTTTCATTTTTTCGACAACCGCTTTATAAGAAGTAAATTGTTCTTCTTCAGTTGGGAAGTGGTCGTTGTCCATGTATAAGAATTCTGAACGGAAAAGTCCAATGGCTTCTCCCCCGTTTTCAAGGACAGCATCAACGTCTTTGGGACTACCGATGTTTCCTTCCAGAACAAAGCCTTTGAAACCATCTTCTGTGACTGTTGGTTTATTAATGTATAGTTTTAATTCTTCTTGTTCTTTTTTAAAGTTTTCGGCACGTTTTTCTCATTCCGCTTTATCAGCAGGATTGATTTCAACATGACCAGTTTGCCCATCAAGGGCAATGATGTCATCATTTTTGGTATTTTTAACAACTTCTTTTAATCCAAGCACAGCTGGGATTTCAAGACTACGCGCCATAATTGCGGCGTGTGATGTACGTCCTCCCATATCACAAGCAAAACCTTTCACAAAGTTTTTGTTTAATTGTGCTGTTTGTGATGGTGATAAATCATCGGCCACAATTACAACTTCTTCGCTAATCGTTGCGAGATCAATTACGTGTAATCCTAAAGTATAACGAATTAAACGTTCAGTCACGTCTTTGACGTCAGCTGCTCTTTCTTTAAAGTAAGCGTCATCCATTGCTTCGAACATATCGGCATATTTTTTGGCCACAGTTCTAATCGCAGCAGGAGCATTAGTTTTTTCATCACGAATTAAAGCGTTTCATTCGTCACTCATGGCAGGA
The DNA here is from genome assembly GCA_022712415.1 of Spiroplasma sp. Lineage (GTDB taxonomy): Bacteria > Bacillota_I > Bacilli_A > Mycoplasmatales > Mycoplasmataceae > JALAGN01. The sequence continues at coordinate 4,935 of JALAGN010000017.1, forward strand.
TCTTCTAAGATTTGCACGTGAGCTTCAAAAACAGCCGCTTTTTCTTCTCCTAATTTTTCTTTGGCAATAATTTGAAGACTTTCTAAGTCTTTTTTCGCTTTCGCCATCGCGTCTGATACTTTTTTAATTTCGGCATCAGCATCCGATATTTTTTTATCGTTGATTAATGAGTCAATTGGTTCTTCGTTTAAAACGTATGCTTTAGCAATTGCAACACCTTCTGAAGCACCAATTCCTGTTAATTTCTTTGACATTTTATTTTCCTCCTAAAACACATCACTTTAATTATACTTAATTATTTGAAATGTTGAGTGAATTAGTGAAAATATCGCGGATTTAGCAGAAAAAAACTCCGTCTTAACGGAGTTTTAGTGGTTAAAAATAATTATAGGGTTAAGTCTGCTTCTTTTAAAAGTTTGTCGTACTCTTTAGTCAACGAGCGTTCTTTTGTTTTGACATCTTCATTTGCTTTGATTAGTTTATCAATTGCATCAAACAGTTTTGCCATTGAATCGTCGTAATTGCCAATGTAGGCAACGACTTTTCCAAGAACTTTCACACGGTCTTCATATTGGCTGATGTTGGCAAACAATTTCATGTATTGGTCAACTGATTGGACAATTGCCAATAATGTGCTTGGACCAGCAATAATAACACATTTTTTAAAGGCATAATCAATCAAATCGGTTTGCCCCAAAATGAACGAGAAGATTCCTTCACTCGGAATAAACATCACTGTGTAAACAGTATTGTCTTCTTTACTGATATATTTGGCCGCTTCATCGATTCGTGATTTAACATCGCGAACAAAGTCTTTTTCTAATTTTTTATATTCTTCATTGGTGTTATCGTTTGTTTCCAAAAGTTTTTCAAAAACATTAAAAGGAAATTTCGCATCAACGGGAATATTGACAAAATTTGACCCGTTTCCTTTAATAAAGAGGTCGGGGCGGAGCGCTTTACCGTCTTCTGTTTTTTTAATCATGGTGTATTGGCGGTCAAACAGGATATTGTCGTTTTTGCTGTTTCCAGCCAAATTACCCAGCATCCGTTCCAACATATATTCTCCCGCTTTACCGGCCTTATTGTTTTGACTTAATAAATTGTCCAGATGATTAACTTTGGTTTTAACATCACTGATTGGTTCTGTTTTCAACGCAATGTCAGTTAATTTCTGACGTAATTCCGAGGATGATTTCTCCAGGTTCTCTTGTGTTTCTCTGGTTTTTGAATCAACTCAATCTTTCATTTTTGATTCGACAGCATTTAACTTTTCATCATTTTGGCGAAATGAACCTAACAGAGCTGTTTTAATATCGTTGGCATTATTATCGTTTTTCATTTCTAATTTTGTTTGCAGTAATTCCAACGATTTTTCATCAACACCTTCAACGGTCGTTTTATTTTTACGTATGATCACAATTAAAATTAGAACCGCAACTAAGACAATTAAAATAATTAATAATGCTAATAGTACGATTTCCATAGTATTCCCCATTTCCGTAATTATTATATCTTGAAACAGAACTTTATTTCAGCAAGTATTCTTTGTACTCCTTTTTTACATAGTCTTTGGCGCGCTTGACAATGTCACGTAATTCAGTTGGAGTGATTGTTATTGTATATTGTTCACTCTTTAATTG
>JALAGN010000018.1 GCA_022712415.1 Spiroplasma sp.
AAAAGAAGAATCAATTCGAAAATTAATTCGTAGTAACGAAAACCTTGATCGTGTCAACGACATTATCAACGAATTAGACCGTCGTCTACCTAGTCTTGGGAAACAAGCAACAAAAGCAAAAAAATACCAAGAAAAAGAAGCGCTTTTAAGAAAACATGAAGTGGCTTTTTTGGTGTCGGATTTAAAAATCTTTAACGCCCGTTCAGAAGAGTTAAAAGAACGTCGTCATAATTTAAAAGCTGATATTGATGCTCTTGACCAAAAAATTAAAAAAGATGCAATGGATCGTGATTCAATCTCAAAAGAATCATTAGAATTTGACCGTAAAATTAGTCAATTAAACAGCAAATACACATCAATTGTTGAGAAGATTTCAAAACTAGAAGTAAAAAAGGTTTCGTTTGAAGCAAAACAAAACGAAATTAAAATGAATGAATCAGAATATCGTGCTGAAGAAATTAAACGTGCGACAAAAGAGATTGAAATTAAAATTCAATCAGAAGAAGAACACTTAGACCATTTATTGGTTGAAGAAACTAAAATTAATGAAGGCTTACAATACAACTCAACTTGTCGTTCGAACTGTAACTATAAGTTGGATGCGATTCGTAAATCAATGAATAAAACTGAATTGAAAATCGAACAACTCCAAGAACGAAAAGAGTCATCAGAAGCACTCTTTGAAGGAGTGCGTAATGTGCTTGATAATAAAACTGTCTTACCAGGAATTATTGGGACTGTCCAAGAATTAATTTCCGTTGAAGACCAATATTTAAACGCTATTGGCGCATTAATGCAACAAGGGGTTTTACAAAATATTGTGATTAATAATGCTGGGAATGCCAAAGTAGCGATTGATTTCTTAAAAGCCAACAAAGCCGGACATGCAACATTTTTACCATTAGATACAATTCGTCCCAATATTATTGATAATGAAAGACGCTTTGTAATTACTAATACAAATGGTTTTGTTGCTTTTGCGAATGACCTAGTTAAAATTGAAAGAAAATATACTTTAGTAACGGATTATTTATTAGGTGGTGTCATTGTTGTTGATACTTATGAAAATGCGTTAGAAATGGCGAAAGTTGTTAAATATAAATTAAATATTGTGACATTAGATGGGGAACGAATTCTCCCTCAAGGTGCGATTGTCGGAGGTTCACGAAAACGTCGTGTGCAAATCTCAAATGACTTTGCCCAAATTGAAGAATTAAACAATCGTATTAAAGACTACCAAGGGGAAATTGAAGAGAACAACCTAAAAGTTTCAGAATATAGTAGTGCAATTGATTTATTACGTGAACAAAAATCAGTTAACAACTCAACTATTGGAGGAATTAAAACTTCAATTAAAAACTTGCAAATTAGTTTAGAAAAAAACCGTGATGAATATCGTCTTTTAACTGGAAAAAGCATCAACGGAATCGGGGAAGAATTCTCGATTGACGCTGAACTTGAAAAAATCATGTCAGATATTTCGCATTTAGAAGTGGAGCGTACTGAAATTCAAAGTGAATTAGAAGTTGCCAACAATATGAAAGCGAAAATTGTCGATCAACAATTTAGTGAATCACGTAAATCATCAGAACTATACGCTAAATTTAATGCATTGCGGGAAGAAATGTCAGCTGTTGCAACTGACTTGGCATTAATTAACGAAAAACGTGCCAATGCTGGTTTACGTTTAGCAGACACTTACCACTTAACTTTTGAAACTGCATTAGAATTAGAATTCGAACCAATTGAAAACTTGGAAGAAGTGGCGGAATTAATTAAAACCCTTCGCCAAGAGTTAAATTCATTAGGAAATGTTAATATGGAAGCGATTGATGAATACGAAAGTGAAAAAAGTCGCCACGAAAATCTATTAGAACAAGCGAACGATATTCGCGAAGCAATCGCCAATATTAAAACTTCGATTTCTAATATGGATGAACAAATGGAAAAACAATTTAAAGGTGTCATTAAAGACGTTAATGCCGCGCTGCCAACAACATTCAGAACTCTGTTTGGTGGGGGAGATGCTAAAATCGTCTACACTGATCCAAATGATATTTTAAATTCGGGAATTGAAATTAAAATTCAACCACCAGGTAAAAAAATTACGAACCTCAACTTATTATCAGGAGGAGAGAAATCGCTCGTGGCGCTTTCGGTCTTATTCTCGATTTTAAGCGTTCGTCCGTTACCATTAGTTATTCTAGATGAAGTTGAAGCACCGTTGGATATTGCGAACGTGGAACGTTTTGCGAAATACATTCGTACTTTTACTACTAAAACCCAATTTATGATCGTTACCCACCGAATGGGAACAATGGAAAATTGTGACATTTTATATGGTGCCACAATGGAACAAAAAGGAATTACCAAAATAGTAAATGTTAATTTAATTGAAGCTAAAAAAATGACAAGTGCAAACTAAATGTTCGGAGGAAATTAGTCATGTCGAAAAAAATGATTTCAATTTTAGTTGCGGTTTTTGGAACATTAATCGCAATTTGAATTTGAACTTTTTCATCAATTGGTCAATCTCCCATTATTATTGGTGGAAGTACAAGTGCCAACGCCTTTATGCAAAAGGTGACAACTGAAATTTCTGCCGTTGACTATACGTACAACTCAACTGGTAGTCAAAATGGTGTTAATGGTGTCTTTAATAATGTTTACACCGGAGGAATGATTTCAAAAGATCCAACCAATTTTGGTAAACCCGATCAAGAATGAAGTTATTACAATGAAGATGGTAAGGATGTTAATATTACACCAAGTAATCTTGATGATTACATTGCCGCTAAAATGGATGACAAAAAAAGCTACACCGCAACACAACTCGGTGTTGATGCCATCGCCATTATTTATAATTTACCAGGGGAATTAGATCAACCAGAAGTAAACTTCGAACTAAGTAGTAATGTTTTAAAAGATATCTATGAAGGACGGATTACCAACTGATACGATGTTCCTGGTTTTAAAAAAAAGGTGAATGTGGAAATTAAACCGTTCACACGTGAAGTTGGTTCGGGGACAAGAACCGCCTTTGAAGAAAAAACAGGCATTACCAATGCCGCAAAATCTGATGTTGCCAATTCGAACGGAATGATGTTTAATTCCATCGGGGGAACAGAAGGGGCAATTGGTTTTGTTTCATTACCATTTATTGATCAAATCAAGAGAAACTCTAACGTACATGTTGCCGGAGTTGATGGGATTCGTTTTTCTTATGCTGACGACGATATTCAAAGTTGTAAAAAATGAGACTCCGAAACAAATGCTTGAATTGAATATGAACCAGAAGAATTAAATGAAGTTGTTGTGGGCCATGGACATTATCATTTATCGCGTCCTTTTGTTTTAATTTACAAAAATACAGCAATTAAAAAACTAACTGCTTTATTCGAGTATCTTGTCAATGATGCTCAACCTATTTACGCTGAAGAAGGTTTATCACAAAATATTCATGATATCAAAATATCATCGCACGACAACAAACAAATGACTTGGGGTGTAAACTGTGACTAATTTAATGGATAATCCAACAATCGAAACAACAGTGGCACCAAAGAAAAGGTATAAATTAAAAATTAAACTTTCAAAAGTTGATGCCACTACAAAATGGACAATTATTATTGCAACCGTTTTTATTTTATTGGCATTGCTTGTGATTGTTGGATTTATTACGTATAAATCGGTGCCAATCTTTCATGACTTTGGGTTCTTTAAGTTTATTTTTTCTTCGACCTGAAATCCAGGGAGTGATGGTGACGCCAATGCGAGTTATGGAATTCTCGGCATTATCGGTTCAACAATTATGATGCTGTTGATTTCACTCGTCATTGCGGTACCTTTAACAATTTTTGGTTCGCTCTTTATTTGCGAATACTTAAAACCAAAAGCGAAAGCGTTTGTGACTTCGTTTATTCAACTGATGGCCGGAATTCCATCGGTTGTGTTTGGGCTTTTTGCCATTGACCAAATTGGGAAACTAATGGTGATGTGCGGAGCAAGTACGCCAGGAAATATGATGACAGCTGCCATCACTCTTGCTTTTATGGCATTACCAACAATGATGTCATTAACCATTGATGCGATTGAAAGTGTTCCGGATGGATATCGTTTTGCTTCTCTCGGACTAGGAGTCACAAGAGAAAAAACAACTTTTAATGTGATTTTTAAAACAGCTTTACCAAAAATTATCTCAGCGATTATTATTGGAATCGCCAGAATCATTGGTGAAACAATGGCGGTCATTATGATTGCCGGAGGAAGTGCGGCTGGTCTTAATGCTAACAGTGGGTTAGGTGGATTCCTCTTTTCATCGGTCAGAACTTTAGCTGGAACCATTGGATTAGAAATGCTGGAAAACAGTGGATCAACGCACGAGTCGGCTTTATACGCCATTGGATTTATTTTGTTTGGGCTCGTCATTATTATTAACTTGTTTGTCTTAGCGGTTTCACACCAACGAAAAAATAAAATTGTGAAACGAAAGATCGAGGCCGAAGAACAAGTTGCAGCAGAGCAAACAAAACCGTACTCATCAAAACAACTAAAATCACTGGTGAATAATTATACGGAAAAAAGGGCCTATCAAACCTTTGAAAGTATTATTCTGAAATTCTTTATGATTACTTCGCTTGCTATTGTGCTTGGATTTATTGTTTGAATCTTAGCAACAATTTTATTCAAGGGAGTTGTTGGATTCTCGTGGGGATCCTTTATTACCATTGACGGGAACCGTTCGGGAATTCTAGCAACGCTACTTGTGACGGTTTTACTGGTTTTAGCAACATTAACGTTTGCAATTCCATTTGCCTTAATTGTGGCAATTTATTTAGCTGAATATGCATCAGAAAAAAACTTCTTTACAAAATTTATTCGTTTTGGGATTAATCTACTTTCATCCACACCAAGTATTGTGTTTGGGGTCTTTGGATTATCGCTCTTCATCACGATTATGCATATTCCGATGAGTATTCTCGCATCAAGTTTTACAATGACACTAGTTGTCATTCCTTCGATGATTATTGTTTTTGAGGATTCAATTAAATCGGTCCCTAAAAATTATCGCGAAGCAGCATATGGAATGGGACTAGGTAGAACGGCGACTTTATGAAAAGTTGTTTTACCAAGTTCCTTTAAAGGAATGATCACCGGGATTATTTTAACCATTGCCCGAATTGTTGGTGAATCAGCTCCGATTTATCTAACCCTGGGGACAGCGGTTCGTCTCCCAGGAGCAGGGTTCTTATCATCAGGAGCAACAATGACAACTGAAATTTATATTCTTGTAAGTGAAGGTTCATCACCAAATGCGATGAACGATGCTTATATGTTGTCGTTCTTTGCACTACTGATTATTATTTTACTCAACTACGTCAGTCACTTTGTGTCGTTACGTTTAACACCCGGCTTTAAAAAACCAACGTGAGCTAATCGTGCGGCGCAATTAAAATTAACATTCTCAAAAAGTATGTGACAACGCAATTGAAAAGCATTTGCTTATTTCTTTATTCGCATTGGAAAATGAATTGGACGAATTTTTGATGTAAAATATTGGAAACAATATCGCATTCGACATAAACAAATTGCGATTGAAATTAAAAAAGTTAAAAAGGAGGTTCTAAAAAATGGCAGAAGTAAAAAGGCAAACTAAACCACCAATCATTGAAGTGAAAGATTTTGATTTCTATTATAATGGTGGAAGTAAAAAAGTTTTAAAGGATATCAATATGAAAATTAAAGAAAAAACTGTGACTGCTTTCATTGGACCTTCTGGTTGTGGAAAGTCAACACTGTTGCGTTCGATTAACCGCATGAACGATTTAGTGCCGAACATTGTGGTGGACGGCGAGCTCTTCTTTAATGAAAAAAATATCTATGATCCCGGTGTTGATGTCACGAGGTTGCGTACTGATATTGGAATGGTGTTCCAAAAAGCGAACCCGTTCCCGATGTCGATCTTTGATAACGTTGCTTTCGGACCACGAAGCCAAGGAATTAAAGATAAAAAAATCTTAAACGAAATTGTCGAAGATGCTTTAAAAAAATCAGCATTATGAGAAGATGTAAAAGATAACATGAAAGATTCCGCGCTTGGGCTATCCGGAGGGCAACAACAACGGTTGTGTATTGCGAGAGCAATCGCGATGCGTCCGAAAGTTTTACTCATGGACGAACCAACTAGTGCCCTTGATCCGATTGCCACTTTAAAAGTAGAGGAATTAATCTTAAAATTATGTGAAGAATATACCATTGTCATTGTGACGCACTCAATGGCGCAAGCAACGCGAATTAGTGATTACACCGCTTTCTTTTTACAAGGTGAGCTGATTGAATATGATAAAACGAAAAAAATATTTACCAATCCAAAAAGTAAAAAAACTGAAGATTATATTTCAGGAAGATTTGGTTAGAGAGGATGATGAAAGATGTCATATAATAAAATTCTAGACCGTGATGTCGCACGAATTAAACGCGACATCATTGAAATAATTGAACAAACAAAATCACAATATGCGAAAACTTTTGATGTCTTAAAAACAAGAGACATGGAGAAGGCGAAAGAAATAATTAAATACGACCAAAAGATTAATGACTTGCAAAATGATTTCACCAAAATGGCGCTTTGAAAAATTGCAAAACAACAAATGGTCGCTGGGGACTTGCGTTTAGCGATCGGAGGAATTTTAATTTCGCGGGAAGTGGAACGAATTGCCGATTATGCAAAATTAATCTGTAGTTTCTACATCAAGTACGAAACAGAAATTGAAAACTTCGAATACATTTCGTTGTTATTTGATTTAGTTAATAAAATGTTAAACACCATTTCATTATTAGTTGATAACTACGAAGAAGCACAAGCGCAAAAATTTGTTAACTTAGAAATGGAATTGAATAATAAATTTAAAGAATTCAATAATAAAATGATTGCTAAAATGAACGAAAAAAGTAATGACGAAAAATACGTGACCAAAATTGTCGGTATTATTCGGCAACTAAAAAACTTGGAACGTGCCGGGGACCATTTAATTAATATTGAGGAAATTCTCAACTTCATTCGTAATGGAATATTTAGTGAAATCCCAAGTCACATTGAATCATAAGAAAAAATCTTATCGAAACGATAAGATTTTTTTCTATTCAATTGGAATAACGTATGTTTCGCCAACGGCTTCTCCGGTAAAAGCATTTTGATAGTCCTTATTAATTGTAAAAGTGACTTGTGTATCGCTCTTATTTCACGAGACAATGTGTTGGTCTGTGGCATCTAATTTTAACTTTTCACGTAATAGTTGGATAATTAGATCGTCCATTTCATCATCGTTATCGGGTTTTGTAATTGTTGCGCCTTTTAATTGATCTCAATCACGAACATAAGTTGTTGTGATTTGAATGTCAGTATCAAGTGCGCTAATGGTGTGGCTGCATTGAACATCATTGTAAACATCAGCTAAATTATCTGTCGCAAAACCGTCAGTAACTTGAATGGAGTCATAGTCAATGTTATAGTTAGAAACAATGATATTAGATTCAGCATCAATTCTTGTAATTTTGAATGCCTCGACTAAATCGCTTTCACTTCTGCCGTCATTAATTGGGTTTTTGGTTGGTAAACTGATTGTTACATTATTATTGATGACAAGACATTTAATGGCAATCTCACTTGTCACACTTTCGCCATCAGTGGTTGAAAAAGTGACTTGATATGTGTTGTTGGCTGCATTGTATGCTCCAAGTTGAAAAGTGAAATAGTGATCGTTGGCATAATCCTGGAAAAAAGCATTCGCCATTTTCTCAATTTCACCAAGCACAGGTTCTCAAGTTGTGATATCTTTTTGTTTAATGTCTTCACTAAAGATTAAATTTTTCCCCTGGTTATTAATTTTTAATTCCAATGGCGTCGATGCAAAAGCAGCGGCAACTTCATTTGGTGTTTTAACAGTTGCCGATTTGTCAGACGGATTATTACAACTGATTAAATTACCACTGGCAGTTGTGATTAACCCAAAACTTCCTAAAATTGCTAGTAACTTTTTCATTGACTCACCTCTAATAATTATTATAATGAAAATTGAACAAAATAAGTTAAAATAAATGAAGTAGAGAGAGTGGTCGAAATGGGATTTTGAGCAGCTTTAAAAGAACGCCGAAAGATTAAGCAAAATGAAAAGCGTCATATGAAAGAACATAAATATGACTTAACTTTTTCAAAGAACTTAAAGAAATTATCAAAAAAATATAAGAAACTGGATGCCGATTTTTTTACCGAATTAGAGGATGTTTTAATTCAAACTGATATGGGAATTAAGATGGTCATCGAGATTTCGAACGCCTTGCAAAAAAAGGTGAAACCAAAACATACTTTTAACGACATTAAGGAAATGTTACTAGAAGAATTGTATGATTCATATGATGCCAAAAAATACAACGCCGAATTAAATTATAAAGATGGTCGTTTAAACATTTTTATGATGGTCGGAGTTAATGGAACCGGGAAAACAACAACGCTAGCTAAATTAGCCAATTATTACGCTAAAATGGGGAAACGGGTTTTAATCGCAGCTGCCGACACTTTCCGTGCCGGAGCAGTGGAACAACTACAAGAATGAGTTAACACCCGTTTAACAGGTGTTGAACTAATTCGCGGACAAAAAATTAATCAGGACCCAGCTTCTGTTGTTTTTGATGGTGTCAAAAAAGCGATTGATGAAAATTATGACATTTTATTAATTGACACCGCTGGTCGTTTACAAAACAAGCAAAACTTAATGCGTGAATTAGAAAAAATGACAAATATCGTCCAAAAAACGGTGAAAGATGCACCGCACGAACGACTACTTGTGATTGATTCAACCACCGGTCAAAACGGAGTTAATCAAGCAAAAGAATTTGCAACTGTCACAAAAGTGACAGGAATCGTTCTAACTAAGACCGACGGAACCTCAAAAGGGGGAATTGCGTTGGCAATTAAGGATAGTTTAAATATCCCGGTTAAAATGATTGGAACCGGAGAACAAATTGATGACATCGAAAAATTTGATTTAGACGAATATGTTTACCGTTTGGCTTCGGACTTTATGGAGGATGGAGAAAATGATGATTAAAAATGATCAATTAGATAAAAGCGTTTACCTTACTAGATTGTATGACTACTATGAACCCTTATTAACTGATAAACAATGTACATATTTTGAGTGATATTATATAGAAAACTTCACTTTGCAAGAAATTGCCGACGAGTTTTCGGTCTCGCGAGCAGCTGTTTCAGATAGTTTAGATAAAATTGCCAAATCTTTATTAAGTTATGAAGCGTATCTAAAAATGAACTACCACAGTGACAGTATTCGGATTGCGATTGCAAAATATAAAAACGGAGAAATTGATGTCGCAACTTTAATTGCGGCAATTGAAGAGGAATTAATTTAATGAAAATTTTAATGATTGGGGATGTGTACTCTAGTGTCGGACGGGAAATGTTACAAAAATATCTCCCGAACATTGTGAAAGAACATCACATTGATTTTGTAATTGCCAATGTTGAGAACATTTCCCACGGAAAAGGTGTGCAGCACAAGCATTACGAATTTATGCAAGAACTTGGTGTTGATGTGATGACATCAGGTAACCACGTCTTTAAAAACAAAGGGGTCTTTGAATATATTGATGATGTTCCCAATTTATTGCGCCCCGTTAATATGGGACCATATGTCCCAGGAGTCGGAACTAATGTGTATACGAAAAATGGCAAAACCATTCGTGTCACCAATTTAATTGGCCGTGTCTTTATGGATCCAGCCGATAACCCATACCAAGCATTGGAAGAAATTGTGGCACAAAATACAGCTGAGATTCATGTTGTTGATTTTCATGCTGAAGCTAGTGCCGAAAAAGCGGCGATTGCTGCCTATTTTGACGGGCAAATTAATGCCCTTGTTGGAACACACACCCATGTGCAAACAGCTGACGAAACAATCCTGCCAAAAGGAACCGCTTTTTTAACCGATTTAGGAATGACGGGATGCTATGAATCCATCATTGGCGCTGAAATTGAAGCGGTCATTAAAAAAGAGCGTACCGGTTTACCGTCACGCTTTGAACCAGCTGAAGGCAAGGGTCAACTTTGTGGAGCTGTGATTGAAATTGGAACAAATAATCAAACATTGGGGATTGAAAGAATCTTTTTAAAAGAGTAAGGTCAGGTTAGATTATGTCGCTTTTATGTAGTAAATACGACATTTTTAATGTATAATACAAATATAAAATAGTAAAGGAGAGTGGGCACATGAAAAGACATGACAAGTTAAGAAACTTACATGAAGCATTGTTCGCGTTAGATAAAGAAGTAAAAAACATAACAAGAGGAATTGAACAACGTTTAAAAACTGGAGCTAAATACAAAGATACTTATGAACGTATTTTAACCGAAGTTGAATTTGAACGTAAAAACGAAATGTATGGACGTTCAACAATATATGACTTTGAGAGAATGAGAATAAACTTGGAACAAGATGCTGGGAATGTTATCTATGAAGCAATCAACGTTATGGGGAACGACGAGTTTATTATTAGAAAACAAAACGTGATCTTTGCATTTTGATTTATGGGTCAATTCGATGTGTACGCTTTAGACTTATCACACAGTGACTAATATATAATTTAAATTTAATGTTTTTTTAAACATTATTTTTTTTTGCGGGAGGAAAAAGCCATGATTTTTGATGCAATAACTAGTTTAACTTTTTCGACAATTGGAAAGCTTTTAGGAATGGCGCTGGCCATTCTGATTGTTGCCATTTTAGCAATTTCCATTATTGATAAATTATTTAAATACTTTGGCTATCGTTACAGTCCGCTGCGTGTCCAACGTGGTGAACTAATTAAAAAGAAAATGTTTAAATGCTCGGATGTGTACGAGTTAAAATGGAATGGCGAAATCAACAAAAAAGGAACACACATTCTGCTTTACATTCACGATTTTGTGGGAGATCGCAATGATGCCAATAAAATGATGGGTTGATTTGCCAAAAAAGACGATAAATATTCTGTTGTTTCGTACGACCAACGTTGGTGTGGTGCCAATGTTGTTGACCGTGACCGCAATTACGGTGCTAATTTATCCGATTTAAAAGAGATCATTTATGACTTACATGACCGTTTTAAAAACCAAAAATTAATTCTGGTTGGTCACGGGTTTGGAGCAGCGTTAGCAATGGCGTGTGCTCATGAAGAAGGGGTCGCAACTGTCGTAGCGGGATCACTCAAAATTAAAGAGGGCTACAAAAAACCGTTCGCAACCCGCTCACGTATTTTCTGGTCATGAATATTTTCGGCTAAATCGGTCATTGAATATCCGTATGATGCCCCTGATTTAACTGATGATGTTGCTTTTGTAAAAGAACTACAAAAAAAACAAGGGGCCCAAGATGCTTATTCTGTGCGTGAATACTACCAAACAAGACATTTATATAAATATGGGATTAAAAAATACAATCACAACCATAGTGAAAATCTAATTGTCTTGCAACCGGATAAAAGTATTTATGCCTCACCCGATAAATTTGCCAAAATTGCCGCTAATATCAATGGCGCCAAAATTGAGCCAGTTAAACAATGCAAACACCACTTATTTAACACCACTTCGAGTGAAGCAACATTTGAAAAAATATACAATCTGATTAAAAACTAAATTTTGAACATAATCGTGTATAATCAAAATAGCAAATTTTTAATTTGTGTATTCAGAACTATTTAGAGAGACAACTCGTTAAAATAGTAGCAACCTATTAAATTAGGTGCTTAAATCAGGGCAAAATGCTATCGATAGACAATTTATATTGAAGAAAATAATAAATTAAATTATTGGTAGAAGCATTGTTAGGTTCCTGACAGTGCTTTTTTTATCTAAAAAATAAGGAGAAATTATGGAAAAAAATAATAAACAGGACGGATTAGGCCTGTTATCGGTCATTTGAATTGGATTCAATTTCATTGCCGGAATTACATTTGCTTGTGCATTTAGTAGTTTAGTTTGAAATGGCGAGAAGGGGTTGGGGCTTAACATCCTTTGAGTCGATATTATTGAAGGGGTCATCGCCTTTGTATGTGCGTGATCGTTTGCTAAATTAGTATCATATCACCCAATGGCAAACGGGGGATTGTCGCAATATGCGCGAACTTCATTTGGAAAATACTGAGGATTAATCGGGGGACTGTTAAATTACATGTCACTACCATTAATTGCATCAACAATGTTTGTCTCAACCATTCGTACCAACTTTGGACCAGGAAGTGCTGTGAACTTGCTGGAAAAATGAGGGAGTTTTTCAAGCTTGTACTTAGATTTAATGGGATTTGTGGTCTTTATTTTGGCTGCGGGTGTTGTTTTCCTAGGAACAAGAAAATATAAATACTTTACCAACATTATTGGAATCTTAACTTGAGTTTTAACACTGTTTGTTATTGTGTTTGCCATTGGAGCATTTGCTATGAACGGAACAAAATCGTTGAGTTTCTTAGCAAAAGCGGCACCAATTAGTAATGTGGACGGAAAATCGTTTGCGACAACTTTTATGTCGATCTTCTTCTCGTTTGCGGGAATTGAAACTTTTATTACATCAGGGCAAACCATTAAGGACCGTGCTCGTAATATGCCAATTGGAATTGTTGTTATTATGATTTTAGTAACATTGTTCTACATTGTCTTTACTTTCCTTGTAATCGGAGCTGTTGATATTGAAGGGAATGGTTTTGGGGGTAATCCGTCGATTACACTCTTCCAAACGTGAGACCAGCACTTTGATACGGGGTCAACGTTTAAGAATATTGGGGCATGAGTCATTATTGCCGCAACTCTACTAATGCGTTTTGGATCGTTAATCAACATTACTATGTTTGGAGGATTAACACTCGAACCACTTGCTCGTCAGGGGTATGTTACTTCTGGTGTTGCAACACCATCGGCCAAAACTGGTTTACCAGTTAAAGCGATTTTAATTACCATTGGAATCTTTGCCATTACTGCGGCATTATTCTTATTCTTACCAGACATTGTCCAAGGAATTACAAATTCACCATCACCATTTGATTACTCATCACTTGCTGGAGTCGCGTCAATTGTCATGATTGGAATTTACACGTTATCAATTGTGACTTGTCTTGTCCAAGGATTTAAGAAAAATATTAAATTACACATCATTGAATACATTGGATTCTTTGCTACATTAGCCTTTATTGGATTTTTACTGGTGATGTATTTCTGAACAAGTATTATTGATGGTTATACTGTCGGAGGAACCCAAGGAATAGTGGCGGCCACTATTCAATTACTGTACATTTGCTCTATTTTTGCTGTGGGATGCGGATTGTACTTTGGTTACCACAAAAAATTCTTACGCCAAATCGAAAATGATGCGGCAGCTAAAAAAGAATTAATTGAATATGAAAAAGTCTTTACCATTATTACACCAGAACAAACTGGTCTGTTTAATAAAACTGAGAAAGAGCAGAAGGAGATTACTTAACATGAAAAAATTATTTACTAGTGAATCGGTTGCGGAAGGACATCCTGATAAACTTTGTGACCAAATATCGGATGCTATTTTAGATGAGTGTCTAAAACAAGATACTAATTCACGTGTCGCGGTCGAATGCTTTATTACAACCGATTACTTATTAATCGGGGGAGAGGTTTCAACAAAAGCCAAAGTTGATTATGAAAAAGTGGCTCGTTGGGTGTTAGACCATGTTGGTTATCATGATTCAAAAACAGGAATCGATGCCAAAACTTGCCAAATTGATATTCGTATTCACGAACAATCAAACGATATTGCGATCGGCGTTGATCGTCAGGACCAAGTTCTCGGAGCTGGTGACCAAGGAATTATGTTTGGTTATGCTAACCGCGACACAGAAACTTATATGCCGTATGCGATTCAAATCGCCCACGACTTAGTGCACCTTGCTTCTAAACTACGTAAAAACGGAACTTTTACAGCCGCAATGCCGGATATGAAATCACAAGTCACAATGGATTACACTAATAAAGCTAATCCACGAATTGAAACCATCTTAATGTCAATTCAACACCAAGCAGATTACGACAAAGAAGCGTTTAATCACTTTGTGAAAACTAACATTATGGATGTGATTGCCAAACGTCATAATCAAAATACCGACTTTGAGGTTTTAATTAACCCAACTGGTAACTTTGTGATTGGTGGTCCCAATTCGGATACCGGATTAACTGGTCGTAAAATTATTGTTGATACCTATGGGGGATATAGCCGCCACGGTGGCGGGGCGTTCTCAGGAAAAGACGCCACAAAAGTTGACCGTAGTGGAGCTTACATGTGTCGTTATGTCGCTAAAAACTTAGTTGCTGCGGGGTTGGCATCCGAAATTGAGATTCAAGTTTCTTATGCGATTGGAATTGCCAAACCAGTTTCAATTTTTGTTGAAACTTTTGGAACTGAAAACGTTGATCCCAAAGTCATTGTGAAAGCAATTAATGAAACCTTTGACTTTAGTGTGCAAGGTATTATTGACCACTTGTCATTGACCCAACCTGTCTTCTTCCGTACTTCAAAATACGGACACTTCGGGAAAAACGAATTTGCTTGAGAAAAACTCGATAAAGTTGATACGTTAAGAAAGTACTTAAAATAATGTTCTTAGAAGTAATTGCAAAAAACTTTGCTGATGTCAAAGAAATTAATAACTCACAAGCAAATCGCATTGAACTTTGTACTAATTTAGCGTGTGGCGGGATGACACCAAGTCACGAGTTAATTTTTGCAGCAACCAATTATTCAAAACTTCCGGTTAACGTAATTATTCGTGCCAACGAGCGTCTTGATTTTGTTTTCAATGCCGATGAAAAACAAAAAATGCTCGACGATGTTAAATACATCGCGACTAAAACCAAAGCTAACGGAATTGTCATTGGGGCTTTAACGGCTGATAAAAAAATTGATTTTGAATTTATCAAACAAATTTTAGCAGTCAAAGGAAACTTGCAAGCAACTTTTCACAAAGCATTTGATTTAGTGGACGATAAAATCGCCGCTTGAAAAGAAATTGAGCAATTAAATTTCACTAACGTATTAACTTCAGGTGGTCTTGATATTAATCAAGGTTTTGCCGTGTTAGGTGAAATCGCTAAAGTAAGAACTAACTGTAACTTGTTAATTGGTGGTGGTGTGACACTTGATAATTTGAGTGAATGCTTAAAATATTCAGACAACATCCATATTGGAACAGCAGCTCGAACAGTTAAAAACTGAGATTCAGAAATTGCCATTCCTAATATCAATACTTTTAAAGCAGCACATTAGTGCTGCTTTTTATATGCTAAAATATTGTTAATATGTTAAAAGAAATAAATGTCATTGGAGCAGGCCTAGCAGGAAGTGAAGCCGCTTTTCAATTAGCTACAAGAGGGTATAAGATTAATTTATTTGACGGAAAGGCAAAACGGAAAAACGATATTCAAAAGACTGATTCCTTCGCGGAATTGGTTTGTTCCAACACATTTCGTAGTTTGTCGACAAGAAATGCGGTCGGAATCTTAAAAAAAGAAATGCAAATGTTTAATTCGATTGTGATGAAAGCTGCTTTTGCGAACCGTGTTGATGCCGACGATGCTTTGGCGGTGGACCGTGATTTATTTGCCAAAGCCATAACTGATGAGTTAATGCAAATGCCTAACATTCATTTTCAACCAAGCGACATTACTAAAATTGATTTTAAAATTCCAACCATCATTGCGACAGGTCCGTTAACAACATCGACATTACTAGATGAAATTGTTGCGTACTTTGGACAAGATAATTTCTATTACTTAGATGCTTCATCACCAATTCTTGAAAAGGATTCTTTAGATTTAAGTTACTTTCATTATGCGTCACGTCATAAAAACGATAATTCATACTTATGCTATCCGATGGATGAGGCGACTTTTGATCGCTTTCATGCCGAATTAATTAACGCGGAAACAATAGCAATTCACGATATTGATAAGGAAATTTATTTTAAAGGGTGTCAACCGATTGAGGTTATGGCAAAAGAGTCAAAGAAAATCCTTTTAAACGGTCCGATGTCGCCGAATAATTTTGAGTTTGACGGTGTTAAACCGTATGCTGTTTTACAATTACGAAAAGACGATGCTAACGACCAGTTTTATAACATCGTTGGATTCCAAACAAACATTAAGTGACCAGAACAAAAACGTGTGCTACAAACTTTAGCTGGTTTTGAAAACGTCAAGATTTATCGCTATGGAGTTTTGCATAAAAATAATTACATTAACTCAGCCAAAGTTTTAAACGGAACATTACAGGCACGAGCTTATCCCAACATTTTCTTTGCGGGTCAAATTACCGGAGTCGAAGGCTACATTGAGTCGGCCGCATCCGGAATCATTGCCGCTTTGGGGATGGCTGATTATTTAGAACGCCGACCATCGTTTTTAAATTTTCCTGATACGACTGTGATGGGATCGCTTGTTAACTATGTCACTAACAAAAAACACAAAGATCTGAAACCGATGAAAGCCAATATCGGATTACTGCCTACAATTAGTGGGACGTTCGCTTCGCGTGATGAAAAGAACGATGCGGTTTACGAACGCAGTATGGCAGATTTAGAACGATTTATCGCAAAATGAGGACTTAAAACACCTGATTTTGGGGTGGCAACTTCAAAATAAGTGGAGTTTTTTGTTGCATTATAGCGTGCAAAATGTAAAATAATAATGGTTTTTTATTTATAAAAGGGCTTTAAAAAACGTAAGGGGTTAAAAAATGGAAAGAATTAAATACAAAAATTCTCAAAAACTAAAGGGTATGGTTGATGAAGTTTTTGTTGCGGATGGCGATTCAGTAACAGAAGGGCAAACATTAGCAATCATCTCAACACAAGGGGATAAATATGAAATCTTGTCACACATTGATGGGATCATTAAAAATGTTTATATTATTAAATCGTTATTAGTTTCACACGGTGATATTATTTTTGATATCTACACTAAAAAAGATATTAAAAAAATGGTCTCAAAAGATGAAACACTCGGGGAAACACTACGTTTCTCGTTAAATAAAGCGGGATACCTAGAAGAAATTGCCGAAGACATCGAAAGTGGTAACGCCGTTGATGACTTTGAAGTATATGAGGAAAAAGAAAAAACAGCACGATTTAAATCAATCGGTGACAATAATGAAAATAATTTTCATTCTGACATTCCGACTGACGAACACTTCGCTGCTACTGATACTTTTGACTTTGATAAAACAGCAGAAGTGGCAAAACCAGTGGAAAACGACGAAACTTTGGGAATCAATATTCCATCAAGTTTAGAAACTTTGGACAATTTCAGCTTTACTGCGAAAGAAAAACCGGCCGCAGCACCAGTGGAAGAAGATGTCTTTAGTTTTAGTACCAAAGAAAAACCAGCAGCACCAGTTGCTGATAATAATGATGAAGCCATGGTTTTTTTACGTCCTTCGACAGCAATTGATGCTGAAAAACGTTTGGATGAAGAAAAAGCCTTTATGGAAAAAGCACTTGCTAATGCCATTAATCAAGATTCAGTCACTGAAATTATTGGTGAAGATGCCATTGTTAGTGGTGATGTAGAACTTGACACAATCAGCGAAATTGAAAAAGACTTTAATAAAGTTGATACTTTGGTGGTTGATTTAGAATTCAAAATTAAGGATCAAGCCCAAATGCAACGAGAAAATGCGTTTAAAACTGATGAGTTGGTACCACCAACAGCGCACGATTTAACAAGTACAAATCATGCCTCAACTTCAACAGTTGAAGTTAATAAATACGTTGAAAACCAAATCAGAGAAGAAAAACAAGGTTCACAAGTTGATATTAGTGATGAAGCGATGACTAAATCATTGGAACGTAAATTGGTTAACAGCCAATTCTTAAATGTCTTTAGTAATAGTGATGCGTCACGACCAATGGCAGAAAATGATCACGAAGCAATTTACAATAATCTATCATCAGAAATCCAAAAAATCAGCAATGCTCCCGAACGCGAAGAGCCAATTGTTGAAGAAAACGTTGATTATGAAGAAGAATTAGACCGTATTGAATCGTTGCTGGATATTAATAATAGCGACATTGATTTAAGCACCATTGCTAAACCAATTGTTCCAAACGAACCAACTGAAGTTGCGGCGCCAGTTGTCCCAGAGGAAAAAGTGGTTGAATTAGTCGAAACTAAAACCCAATCATTGGCACAAACCGTCAAAGCCTTACAAAAAGAAGTTAAGAGCTTAGCAAACGCCCAACCAGTGCAACCGTCACAACCAGCAAAAGCAGCAAAAGCCGTTGCTACCAATAAAGTAACAACCGTGACCACTACCAACACTGCACTTTCTTTTGTAACGAATGCGACAGCGTTAATTAATTTACATTCATTGCTACATGATGCATATCAAAATCGTGGTTTAGACCTCGAGTTTAATACCTTTATTACCTTAGCAGTCATGAAAGCGGTAGCAGGAGAAAGTTTTGATGATAATCAATTAACACTTCACACTGTTGCGAACCAACAATTAAAAGCAACGAATGTGAAAATTGATAGTAATAAAACCCTAACTGATATTTTAAATGAAATGCAAAAGGGTACAAAAACTGTGAAGAAAACTGATGTAACAATTTATGATTTTACGAATACATCAATTAAAAATGCCACAATTCCAACAAGTGGAATTCTCAATGTAATTATTGGGAAAGTTGATGAACATGAAAATTTAACTGGATCGATGGAGACAAAGATTATTTTCGATAGCGAAAAAATGACAATGGATTCAGCAATTAAAATAATGAATACTTTTAATGGATTAATTGAAAATCCAGGGTTCTTAATTTAATTAAATCTCCGGCAGGAGATTTTTTCTTTGAAGGGAGAAAGATTATGATGGAAATTAAAGACATTAATGATAGCGTTGATAATATTGAACTAATTGCTTTTGCAGAAAAAGTTAATATTTTAAATGCTTCAAATGGATCGCAATATTTAGCGGTTAGTTTAGCAGATAAAACTGGTCGCATTGAAGGCCGTAAATGAGCGGTGGAAGCCAGTGAAATTCAAAACTTTACCTCAGGAAACATGTATTTGGTTAAAGCGAAAGTTTCAACATACAAAAACATCTACCAATTAAAAATTAATGCCTATCAATTGTTGACTGATGAAAAATTGCAAGAAATGCAAATTGATCGCAATGATTTCATGCGTAAAGCACCAATTGATTTTGAACAAACTTACCAAGAAGTTGTCAAAGAAATCAACGGTTTTCACAACGGAACATACAAAGCTATTACGTTATCACTACTTAAAAAATATGCTGAAGAATTTAAAAACTATCCAGCGGCAATTAATATTCATCACAATGTTGTTGGTGGTCTCTTGTGACATAGTTCATCATTGATGAAAAACGTTGCTGCGATTGAAAAAAACTACGCTTACGGTGTCATTGATTGAGAATTAGCAAAATGTGGTGCCATTTTACATGATATCGGGAAAATCTATGAAATGAATGGGATTATCGCTGACGATTACACGTTAAAAGGTAAATTGTTAGGGCACATCTCAATTGGTTCTGAAATGATTGGTAAAATGGCAGAAGAATTGAAAATCGCCAATGACGATGTTGTTAAATTACAACACGTTGTCTTATCATCACACGGAAAACGTGAATTTGGTTCACCCCAAGAACCACAATTAATTGAAGGGGTGCTAATTTCAACCTTTGATAATCTTGATGCTCGCATCAATCATATTTCAGAAGAATTAGAAAAAGTGCAAGAAGGAAAATGAACACAACGCATCTTATCTGAAGACGGCAAAATGTTCTTAAATCACTATAAAAAATAGTATGGTTATTTTTAACCATACTATTTTTTTATAATTTGAAAAATGGTCTCAGTATCACGTGCTTTTGGATCAGGTGAGACAGCGGGGGAATATCCCAGTTCCTTCATATATTTTGGAATAATGTGCTCGTGGTAGTGAAAAATCACTTGGTGCGCCTCTGAACCTTGGTTTGAGACGAAATTAAACCCCACAGGGTTAAGTTTTTTGTGTAGCATTTCAACAACTGCTTTTTTTGCAGTAACCACTTGTTGCGCTGTTGCTAAATCAGCATCCGTGAAATCAACACAGTGTTTTTTAGGAATCACCAACGTGTGACCCTCTGAGTTGGGGTAAAGGTCTAAAAAGGCCATTGTAAATTCATCTTCGTAGATAATTTTCGCTGGGATTTCGCCTTGAATAATTTTACAAAATAAACAATCCATTTTTTCCTCCATAATCTAGTTTAATTATAAATTAAATAAAAAAAATATGGTATGAAACCATATCTTATTCGTCTTCGCTATCGCTTTTACTAATGTATTTTCCAATTTGATCGTATAATCCAGCATAGTAGATGTCATCTTCATCCAAGTATTTAGAGTAGATAACTTTTTTCGCTGTTTCTTGACCGTTTGAGTCTTGCGACACTAGGTATTGAATTTGTTGGAATAGTGATTCTTGTTTAACAGGATCACTTGCAAGCGTGTTAACGTCTTCTGATTTATATTTATTATTACGTTTTCATAAAGTTGTATATGAATCAGATGATTGTGAACTTGAACTTCTGTCAAAGCTAATTGCTTTTTGATCAGTTTCATCGTCTGCTACATTAGCACCTTTAATGCTGTAAATGTTTGCTTTTTCATCATCATTTGTTGGGCTGACAGCTTTGTCAACTCCTAATAATTGTAAAATGAAGATTGGAAGGGTAATCACAAAGTCAACATTATTTTTGTTGTCGGCATTTTGGAAATATCAACTGTTCGAGTCTTGAACTGTGATTCCACCGCTGTTTTTTAAGTTGTCAGTGGCATTAACGGCTGATTCATAAGCAGCACCACTAATTGGGTTATCACCAATTGTTGTTCCATCTTGTGAAACGACAACACCTTTATAACCAGTTAATCCAAAGTAAGGATCGTTACCGTCGGTGGTATCTTTGTTAGTGTCAGCATCAGCAACTTTACTAATGGCATCCACAAGGCCAGATAAATTAGTAATTCCGCCAGCTGTAAATTTACCGTCTGCATCCAATGCTGGAGTATCATCAGTTCCTTTTAAAGCTGCTTGTACAGTATCAGCTGCTGTTTTGGGAACAGTGTAAGTTCACACCATTTTAACGTTAGTGTGAAAATCACTTGTAGTTCATGATCCAGTTTTACTAAAGACAGGGTTTGTGATATCAAAGTAAGCACCATCAGCACTAGTTCTTCACATTGTACTTTGGTTATAAACCATTGTTAAAGCATTGGTCATCGCGTCATACATTTTTTTATTATTGAAATAATCTTGGAAACGCAATTCTAATGCTGTTTTTGAAGTAATTGTGATATCTTTACCACCTTCGCCTCTTTCACTGCTGTTTGCAGCATCTTCAGTATCGAACGCTGCAATTTTAAATGGTGATTTTCCACCATCGGTAAATTCTTGGGTTAGATCTTTAATTGTTGGAGTGTGTGTGGTAGAAACATGATCTTCATCCTCACCTAAAACTTCTCATTTTTCGTTCCCCTCGCTGTCAACAAATTGGATTTTTGTTCCCGCTGCAACATAATAAGTATGAGTGTTTCCATCAGCATCAGTACTTTGTACTTCAGTTGTCGCAATTGGATTTAATGAATACAATTGTTTTGAAAGTGTCATTTCAAATGAAGGTGAGGGACCATTAACGATTGTTTTTGAATATTCGTTGAATAAACTATCTTCAGCAACTGTTCGAATAATGTTATCAAAACGTGTTTCAAAAGCTTTGTTTCCACCGTTTGTTAATCCATATTTTTGCAATCCTAATGTTCCAAGGGTGTTATTTGTTGTGGCAAAGTTGTAATTAATACTTACGAAACGGTTAATTTCGTTGACAATAGTTGTTGTGATATCAATATCGCTGAACAAGTCACCGAAAGTAAATCCGAAATCAGAACTATCTGCTAATTTAGCGATTAATTCACGAGCACGATCCCCGTTCAAAGTAGGGGTAGCGATTCGAGTATTACTTGCTCCACAAGAAACAGCAACACCAGAAGTCGAGGCAATTAAAGAAATAGAGCCTAGTAAACTTAATAATTTTTTCATTAGTTTAGCCCTCCTTTAATGTATGCCACCATGGCATTTGTACTCATTGAATAAGTGAATGAATCTGGATTCGGCGGAGTTGTCGCGTAAGGCGCTCATCTTGTAGCGATAAATGTTTGTAAATTGCTTTCAAGAAACGGTTCAAAAATCCCTTTAGGGTATTTTTTGGCTTCATTATCGTTAATAGTTTTGTTTTCGGCTTTTTGAGCACTAATGAATTGAATGATGGCATCATTTTTTTCAGTAATTTGCATACTTTCAATTCAACTTAAACTTTCATCAATAATTTTTTGTCCCGAATCTTTATGCGATCCGTCACCAGCATCAAAATAGTTGTTGTAGAAGGTTTTAAAAGTTATTTTATTCTCTTCTGCTTTACCAGCATTTTGAATTTCTAAGAAGTAATCCATAATTCCAGTTCTGTAAGTATAAACACCAGTATCTGATGTAGTTGTTTCAATTTTTACATAATCTTTAACGTTAGTTAGAATGTCAAATGATGTTTTTGAACCAGCCACACCATTTAAAATTGAGGCGTTAACAAGGTAATGTAAATAAGGGTTTGAAACTTCTTGGTTAATGGTGTTGTAAATAGCACCACGAGCATTTTGTAAAGCATCAACTTTACCATTATCAGACATATTATCTAATTGTTCAAAAGCACTTAATTCATTTAAAGTGTCTTTGTTAATGACATCATCTGTTCCATTTCCAACAACACCGTTGTTAGCACCAGTTGTGGCGTCTTTCAAGTATGAATATCCTTCAATTCTTACGATTTGTAATCCACTCGCATCAACGAAACAAACGATCCCGTTGTTGGCATCTAAAACACCATACATTTTACCGTCTTTTTCAGCACGAGTAATTTGACTTGCGATGGTACTGATATCAGTACCAGCTTCAATCGCAACAGAAAGCCCACTTTTTTGTTCATTAGTGAAGTCGTAAACAACATTACGAAGCATTTGTGAATAAGCAGTTGAATCAGATAAGGTCAATAGAGAAGAAGTTGTTTCCTTGGTTACGTTATCAAATGTTTCACCGCCGGCCAATTTATCCATATTTTGATTAATTGTTAGGGCAGCATTTTCACTGTCTTTGGCACATAAAAATTTGTTTTCATCTTCCACGATTTGTTTATCAGCTGATGATGCAGTGTCTGAACCATCAAAATCTTTACCATCAATTCCGTCGTCCATTTTACCATTTGAAGTAAAAGCAAGGGTTGCTTGTGAAATGGCAATTGGTGCTTCGGTTTTGTAATATTTATCTAAGAAAAATCTTTGTGAATTCGACAAGAAACCTTTAACAGCATAAGTTGATTCACTGTTCAATTTATCAATGTTATCAGGTGCAGAATATTTAATTTGGCTATATCTGTCATCTTCATTATTGAAGATATTTTGGAAGTCAGTTTTTAAATCAGTTGATTTTTTGTAACCTTCGTTCATTGTTGATCAAATTAATTGTTGCGCTAGTGTTGAGTTATCGTCAATTCATCGAACACGATTAGCTTCAGCAGTATCAAAATATTTATCAATATTATTTTGTAAAGTACTAATTTCAATTCAAGTAATCCCTTGTTGGTTAGTGTTCAATAGAATATTTAAAATACGAGTATTAACGTTATCATCTTCGTTGTTTAACATTTGGTACTCTTTGTATTTTGATTCCAATGCGTCTAAATCAGTAATCCCTGGAAACTTCGCTTCCAACATGTCTTTTCATTTACTTTCCGCTTTTTTACCGTAATCGGTATCGTATTTTTCGCGTTCAGTTTTAATGTCTGATTCAATACTTGATTTTAATTCGTTGAAAGCAGATTTCAATTTATCTGCTAAACCATCGATTAAATATGGATTCTTGGTAATGTCGGTTTCGTAATCGATTTTTCCGGTATTACCTTTAACTAAGAAACCGGCACTCATTAAGTTCATAAAACGAGCGGCGATTTTGTTTCGTAATGTGGAATCACCACTGTTACTTAAGATTTCGTCCAAGACATCACTTGAAACGATATCGGTTTTCCCGTTCGTAAAGTTTAAGTTTCCTAATCCATCAATTAGTATTGAGTCACCGTTGCTATCTTTCTTGTCATAGTTGTTTCCACCACAGGCAGCTACGCTCCCGGCAGTGACACTGACCATTGCAATACTCGATAAAAATGTTAGCAATTTTTTCATTTGTGAAACACCCCTTTATTGCATTCTAACTAGTATATTATATTAGAT
>JALAGN010000019.1 GCA_022712415.1 Spiroplasma sp.
GAGCAATCCAATTGGTAGCAACACCAGCAATGACTGTTATATCATGTGATAGTAATAAAAATTATGAAACCTTTAAAGGATGAATCGATAATAAAGATTCGTTTGTACTTTACATCGGAGCCGATGACTGTGAACATTGTAATGATTTAGATAAAGCATTAAATGATTTAACAGACGGAAACAAACACGGAACCGATATCATGCGTGATGGTTTAGCAAAAATTGCCGCCGACTGAAACAAGGCTGGTAATGGTGAAGATCAATACATTGGCGCTGGTGAAGTGAAAAGTATTGATTTCCACTCCTTTAAAGATGACAAGTATGACGGAATTTGAAACAATTCGAAATGAATGAAAAACATTCGTGATTGAACTGTTGACCAATACTATGATTTATTTGTTAGTTACCACCCCGATTTTGTTAATGACAACACTTATTACACAGAAGATGTTGTAAAAGATGCAATTAAAGCAATGATTGTTGGAAATGGAACTCCAATTTTTGTAATTGTTCGAAATGGTAAGCTTGTCACTGTTGATAACGGATTTAGCGGAACCAACTCGCTTGATTCGGTTTATACATTAGTAAATGAAACATTGAAAGCTGATTTTGAAAACACTTTAATTACTGATAGTGTCAATAAAGTTTGAACAGCAGTTACTGGTGGTTCAGTCACAACTAACAAATTTAACTACGATAATGTTAATTTATACCAATACCTAAAATAATGAATTCCTTTATGGCAAATGTGATCCACATGTGCGATAAAGGTTTTTTATTACGCCAATAAAAAAAGGACACATTAACTGTGTCCTTTTCTATCAAGTCCTATAAAATGGTCCCCGAGGCCGGACTTGAACCGGCACGGCCGTTAAAAGCCGGTGGATTTTAAGTCCACTGCGTCTACCAATTCCGCCACCCGGGGTTGTTAAAATGGTGTCCCGTACAAGATTCGAACTTGTGACCCACTGGTTAAAAGCCAGTTGCTCTACCGGCTGAGCTAACGAGACGAGATAATGGCTGGGCTAGCAGGATTCGAACCGGCGCATGAGGGAGTCAAAGTCCCTTGCCTTACCGCTTGGCTATAGCCCAATATAAAAATGGTGGAGGGAGAGGGATTCGAACCCCCGAACCGAAAGGAGATGGTTTACAGCCACCCGTGTTTAGCCACTTCACTACCCCTCCGTGGTGCTGACTAAAGGACTCGAACCTTCGACCTATTGATTACTAGTCAATTGCTCTACCAACTGAGCTAAGTCAGCATTATTGTCCTTTAAATAAGAAACCATTGAAATTATACTATTTTTGATATTGATAATACAAGTAAAAATGCAATTATTTTAAATCTTTTTTTAAGTCCCTTCCCTTGGAGCCCCACCTAAAAATTTCTTAAATTGAAAATATATGCTAAAATATATAAATAGTAAAACGCAACCCGTTTTACTGTCACAGTCAGAAGGAGAAAATAAAATTATGGCAAATTGAATAGTAGAAAAAGATAAATTAGGATACTACCATGTTCGTGAAGACGAAAAAGGTAAATACGAAAAGAAAGATGATGCAATTGAAGCTGGAAAACAAGCAGCAAAAAAAGATAAAACTACATTACGTATTCACAAAGTGGATACAACTGGTTATGATCAATTTGATTACTCAAATGCAAAATCACCAAAAGAAATAAAAACAGCTAACAAAGAAAACGTGGCAAAAGCGAACGATAACTTAACTAAAGCAAAAGAAAAATTAGCAACTGCGAAAGCGAAAGTTAAAGATGCAAAAGACAAAGCAAAAGCAAAAGCTGATGTGAAAGCTGCAAAAGTTAAAGTTAAAGAAGCGAAAGCAAAACTAAAAGAAGCGAAAGCTAAATAATACCACTACAACTACCGTTACAACGGTAGTTTTTTTTCGTGTTTGAGAGTTTTCACCTGCGTTTGATTTATTTTTCCTAATTTTGTATACAATAGACATTGTAGAAATATTAGCGGAGGAAAAATATGATTAATCAATTACTTAGTGCCTCTTCCGGACTTGATTGAAGTTCCGGAACGACGTGAATAAAATTTGTTATTAGTGAAAT
Organism: Spiroplasma sp.; assembly: GCA_022712415.1. Classification (GTDB taxonomy): domain Bacteria; phylum Bacillota_I; class Bacilli_A; order Mycoplasmatales; family Mycoplasmataceae; genus JALAGN01. The sequence continues at coordinate 2,078 of JALAGN010000019.1, forward strand.
TTTCGGGACTTTTGCCCTTGTCTTCTTTGGTAACGGGGCCGTGGCTTGCTACGAATTGAAGCATACCAAAGGTTCTTCCAAAAACGCCCGGGGTGGTTTAAACTGGTTCGGAGTTGGATTTGGATATGGATTCGGAACAATGCTGGGAGTAATTTGATCTGGTTTCTCAGACCACCATATTAACCCGGCAGCTGATGTCTTTGAATTCTTTATTTACCTCTTTAATAATCGTGCCACCATCTATGATGGACAACCATGACTAATTTTTATTGTTATCATTGTGCAAATTATTGGTGCCATGATGGCGCAATTAATGCTTGATTTAATCTTTTTAATTAGTATTAAATCAACAGAAGACCAAAATGCGGTCTTTGCGATGCACGCCACAACACGACCAAAATCAGAGAATTCTTCTGTTAAATTGCAGTACACGATTGCCTTTATAACTGAAGCATTTGGGACATTGATTCTACTCTTGACGCTAAAAAGTACCGAACTCTTTGGTCAAGATTTACTGGATCTGACCGGAAACTCCGAAGCGTCACAAACCTTTATCACCGGGATTATGGCTGGGTTTGTCGTAATGCTCCTTGTGATTTCCATTGGTGGTGTGACTGGACCGGCCTTGAACCCCGCACGGGATTTAGGACCACGGATTGTTTATACTATCATTCCCCTTCCGGGACGGGACCGCAAACTTGCTGAATGAAACTATTCTTGAGTTCCGACATTAGCACCCGTTGTTGGGGCTGTATTCGCCGCTCTCATCTTTATTGGTTTGGATGGAATTTAGACAAACAAAAATCTCGTTTTAAAACGAGATTTTTTTATTGTGCTTTTGTTTCAATTGTTGGATCAATTGGTGTTCCTTTTTTAATTGCACTAATTTTTTTAATTGAATGGTACAAGCTTTCCAGTTGCCCTAATTCTTTCACGTTAACAAATAAATGGTATAACATACATTTTTTTTGTTCGTCCGAAACTGGAGCGGCTTTAATTTCACGAATTAAAGTAAAGATTGCTTTTAGTAGTTTACGTTCATCATTTTCATCTAACGCATGAATGTTTGTCGCAAAGACAATTGGTAATTCTGACACAAACTTGTAATCATCAAGTGATGCTTCCCCTTTGACTTCATAGTAGTTATCCAAACGGGTTGCTTCCAAAATCATTTGTTTCAATTTAGCACTCACTACCGAGACTTTTGATGAATAAATATTTTTAATAAACAAAGTAATAATAACGGCAGTTGTCCCAATTGGGAAAATGATTGACACAATTAAATCAATATCCACACTAAAGTAGTGCATAAAGAGTGATTTTGCTAACGTGTAAGCATTTTGGTAAATAACAGTTGAAATTAATAATGTAAAGATTGGTGTTCTTCATCATTTTGGTGGTAACACCAAAGCACTATATTTTCTTCACACAAGCGAAATAATCACAAGGAAAATTCCGTATAGTGCTGAAATTAAAGTTGATAAGAAGTTAAAGAACGAGAAGATCACGGCTAAGTTTAAAACAAAACTCAAATAAATTTTGTTTTTAATTAGTTGCACCGCATCGTATTCACGTGAGTAAAGACCCATTTTTTTATTGGCACGAGCAATAAAGAAAGTTTTAATAACCGCGACCAAATACATGATAACTCCGGTTAACGCGATCACAAATGTAATGAACAAGTATGAATACGCTGAGTTAATCGAGTTTTGACGGTTAGTAAATAAATCAGCTTTGTTAACTGTTGAACTATCATCAAAAGTTAAGAAGTTAAACGACAGTAAACTGAAGTCAATAATAGGATAACGGACAGTAACTAATCAGTTTAAAGCCTTTGCTTTATCATCGGCCGATGACGAAGAGTTGTATATTTTTAGTCATTCATTATAGGTTTTATCACCACCGATAATTTGGCCATTTACGTGCGCTCTTTCGTACACGAAATAAATTAAAACACCGGCAATCAGAACGACAAAAAACATTCAAAATAGCAATAGCATTAAAGTTTGACCAGTTAACGATCGATAATTTTCTTTTGTATTCATCTTAGCCCTTTCTAGGAATAAAGTTTTTTTATTCTTTTTCAAAGTCAAATGGTGAAAGTGTTTCACGTAATTGCATAAAGACTTTCATGTCTTTTGTTACTTTTTTCACCATTTTTTTAATAAACATATTGTATGAAATACAGTCAGCCGAAAAATCACTTAAGGCATAATGTGGATCTCATCTTGTAGTTGATTTTGATAACGGAACCCCTGCTGAGTTACTGAAGATTGAAATTTTACGTCCAGTAAAGGCGTTTTTATTAACATCAAGCATTTTTTGAATTTGGCTTGGTGAAAAGAAACGGGTGATTTTTTGTAAATCTTTTCCATTGACATTAAATCGTTTGTTAAATTCAATTGATTCTGATTCAAACACTGATTTGTGTGATCCCAAACTATCAGTTGTAATAATCGCCAAATCATCCCCAATTGCAGTAAATTCAATCGGTAATTTTAGCAAGCGGTAAATAACATAATAAACGTAACGAGTATTACGACGGTAACGATTGCTCATCAAACCACTTGAAATTGAGATTTCTTTTCAAGTTTCAGTTGAGAATTTGTATCTGAATAATTCATTTTCAAATGTTAATTCATTTGAAAGGCCTTTTTTAGTTGTTGATTGAGCAAAACCATTAATTTTAGTGGTTTTACTTTTTTCTTTTAAGAACGAGTTGTAGATTTTACCAATCAATTCTTCCCCTAATGACACACCAAAATTACGGCGCCCATTACGACTCATGTAGTAGTTGATTCCGACTGTCACAGCTAATAAAGCAAAGATGACAAAGAAACCAATAAATGATGGCATTAATCCAATTCCGGGGAAAATTTCCATTCCACTTAAAGAACAGACGACTAACGAAGCAATCATTAAGACAAATTCAATCCCAATAATGATGTAAAAAATTCTCGCTCTTTTAACTAAGACAAGGATTTCTTCTTTTTTCGGCTCAAGCGCCGCTTTAATTTCTTCTAACATTTTCTTACTCCTTAAAAGTCGACTTTAACATCGGCACGATCTTCTGAAGTAACTTCGAAGAATAATTTCATTTCTAAGTGCATGTTGTACGCTGCCACATTTGAAGGTCAAGTACGACATTTTTGGTTGAACACACTAATGTTTTGGTTGTAAATACGGCGTGATGCGGCAATATCATCCTCAATAATACGAGTTGATTTTTGGAATTCCACAACAGCTTCTGTTGATTTTAAATTTGGGTAAGCTTCTAAAGTTACGTTTAAGTCTTTTGTTACGCTGTTTAAACGGCTATAAGCTTTTGATTTTTCATCCATTGATGCCCCTTCAAAATTGAAAGTACGTAAACGGGTGATTTTTTCCATTGTTTCTTTTTCAAAATCCATTGAACCTTTTACAGAATCAATTAATTTTGTTAATGTATCACGACGTCTTTTTAGTTGTACGTCGATTCCTGATGCAGCTTCATCGATTTTAACATCCATTTTTGAGAAGTTATTTCTTGATCCAATATAAATAAAGATTGGAATAATC
>JALAGN010000020.1 GCA_022712415.1 Spiroplasma sp.
GAAAATGGGGTGGCGCCTGATGCCATTCAATGATCACGAACTGAAGGTCGTACTTTTACCGAAATTAAAAACGGAAATAATGATCTCCAAATTAAAACCATTGCTAAATATAGTGACAACGTTTTAATGAGTCAAAACTCATCAACTGTCGATAAACTAATCGTGACAGATGGTCCCGGATTTGATAGCGACGTTAATTTAGCAAAACACGAAGTTGTTTTACAAAAAACATTTGCCGAAGCTGCCAAAATTAAAATTGGTGACGTTGTCCGTTTTGCCAAAGACTCATTTTCAGCCACAGCAGGTGATCAATTGGTTGTTACAAAAGATTCGACCATTAAAAATGTTTTAAATGGGAGAAGTTGAGCGCACATCGCGTCTGATCCCAACGGTGATAATCCTTATCCGACTGCCAACTGATTTGAAGTTGTTGGATATGGAACATCAGCTGATTTTTCAGCTCCCATTATTGATGAAACTACCACACTACCAAACATTAAAAAGAACTTGTTAGCGTATGTTGATGCCAGCAATTTTGGATTTGTAACCGATGATGGCGAAAGTACTCATTATAATTACCGTCCCGAAAAAGCAACATTAACACTTGTCTCAGACTTTGACCGTGAAGTTTACTTCTCAATCAAATTGCCAGCCGGGATTGATCGTACTGATTTTATCTCAGGGTTAAATGACCGCTTAAACGGAGCGTTTAACATTAAAACTGAATACAAATATGTTTTTGCAAACGATGATGCAACTTATGCGTATTATTCACGTGTCTCAATGTTTCCAACTGTCTCAACCATCTTTACGATTGTCTCGACTATTCTACTATTAGTCGTGATTATCATTTCGATGTTAACTATTATTTTAATGACTAAAAAATATGTTGAATCAATTCAAAAACAAATTGGTTGTTTAAAAGCGCTGGGATATAAAAAACGCGAAGTTGTTAATAACTTCATTGCAATCCCGTTAATTACATCTGTGATTGGATGTATTTGTGGATATTTAATCTCGATTGGTGTTGGCCAAGGAGTTCTACTCGGATTTAAACAATACTTTAATGTTAACTTTGGCGGAATTACCTTCAACTTATGATCATTCTTAGCTTCAATTATTGGAACATTCCTAATTATGTTATTAATTGCATATTGTACAGCTTACTGAACAATTCGTCGTTCGCCACTAGATTTATTACGTGGTGATGCTGATCGTCAGTCAGGTGTTGTTGCCAGAAATCTAAAAAAATTAACATTATCGAAATCATTTAATGGAAGATTGCGTGGTGCCTTAATGGCGTCATCGGCTGGTAAATTAATCGGAATGACCGGAACGATGTTGCTATCAACCATTTTAATGTCAGCAACGGCAATGGCGCCAAAAATTATGAAGGATAACGAGTCAATGTCTTTTGCGGGATTGAACTATAACAATTCAGTTGAATACACAACCCCGTTATGAAATAATCCATTGTCGTTCCAAAGAACATATAATCCGGTTTATGACGCTACACAAGCTAGCGCCGATGGGTGAGGATTAAATGCTCCGGACGGAACAACAAAAGTAGCAATTCAAAATTATCAACTTGATTTAGGAGGAACAGGGAACAAACCAATGGAAGTAACTTCCGCTATTTCGCTGTTACCCTATAACAATTACAACGAAGAAAACCCGACTATCAATTGAGATCAAATTTTAAGTTCAATCTATAACGGTAAACTTTCAAGCAATTATTATTCGAACGAAATTCAAGCGGATGCAAGTATTAACGGTGGAAGTTTCTTAAAACCTGATGGATCGGGATGAGCAAAAATGGCTTACCTAGGTTGAAAAACAATTGGAATGAACTATTTGCGTAGTTTAAATCAATATGCTAATGGTGAGTTGAGGGGTTTAGGATCGATGGTACTAAGCACAATGTCTAAACAGTGATCTGATTACGGCGAATTATTTAATTCGTTTGTATCTTTTGCCACCGGTTCTACTATTACACAAGAACAACGTGTTGAGTTATTAAACAAACAACTATGATTCTATAAAAAGTATATTAACGGTATTCCGTTAGATTACATTAAAAGCGGAAAAGAAGCGGTGGACGGTTCAACATCAGAAGAAGTGTATAACGAAATGTTTAAAGCGTTATGCGGAAAAAAAGCCCCCGATGGCGAAACATTTAATCTCGATGCATTTGAAGTGTCGTATAATCCTGGAGATGGTAAATTTGGCAACGATGCCTTTTACGATCCGAACGAAAACAAAATCGATATGACGAAATTAAATGCATCTGATGAAATGGACTCAGCCACTGTTGCATATTATAATACGGCATTAGCACATTGAATGTATGGACATGTGTTCAATAAAATTGGAACCATTCTACTTGAAACTTCATATTCTCGTGCCCCATATTTTGTCCAACAGAAAATGAAATCTGCTTATATTAATGGAACCAATTATTCATTATCATTCAATATTGCACCATACAACTCTGAAACAGATGACTTGGGAACAATGTTGAATGCCAAATATCAAGATATTAGCGGGAACAGCGATGATATCAAAATATATGGAATTGACGAATCGCAAAAAACAGTTTCTCTAAATTACAGTAAACTAACCTCGTACAATGCAACGGATAATGTGATTCCTATTATTTTAAACCAAACAGCAAAAATAAAAGCAAATGTCCAAGTTGGTGATGTTGTTGATTACACTTATGTGTTAAGTCAATTAGAGGATGCCAATGGTAATGTGGCGACATTAGGCGACGATACCTCGGACCTAAACACTAATGTAAGTTTAAAAGGTTACTCGCAAAATGATGACTCATTAAATCATTTATGAACAGAGTCACAATCAACTTATTATGCAACAGACAATTCGTATGTTAACTCCCCACTGGGAGGAGTAGTACCGGCTACGGTTGCGGGTAAAGAAATTAGTGCCACGAATTCCAATGACTCGACTATACCAAATGAAATGTTGAATGCTTCAACTAATGGGGAAATTCGAATTGAAGATGAAAATGTGAAACAAAAATTTATTGTTGTTGATTTTCAAGATAGTTATGGAAAAGCGCAGGGCTGAATAACTAATACAAATGCTAACAAATTGATGAAATATGATGTAACACAAAAATATGATTACGAAAACTTCTTCTATCCTCAAACTCATTATGTATTCGAACATGTTAACGATTACGATTCACTAAAAGGAATGTTTGAAGAAAAATATGAACTTCCAAAAACATATGATAACTTAATGACACGAATTAACGCCGGTAGCCAAGGTGCTGCTGTTGTTAAAAAAATGTTTGATAATATGTATCCAATTTATAATTACAAAAACTCACTAGATCCGGAAAACTATGACATTACGCAAGTGGTTAATACTAACCAACGCTTTGGTGATTTCTCAGCAATGGGTCTAAATGGTGGGGTTGATGACAGTGATGTTTATTACACTGGGTTTGGTCAAGGAGCAACTTCATTGATCTACCCAGTCACAACTGCTCGTCAAATCTTAGAACAAATTACAACAATTGTTGATATGATTATTATTCTCTTTATTATCGTGGCCTTTGTTGTGTCCTTAACAATGATCTTATTAACAACGAGTTTAATTATTCGGGAAAACATGTCCTTTATTGCGACGATGAAAATTCTTGGATATTCAAACCGTTATATTGTCCGTCAAATTCTCGGAATGTATATTGTTGGAATTATCATTGCCTTTATTGTTGGATTCCTCATCGCTTGATTTGGAATTCTGGAATTAGGTAATTTATTAGCAATTCACTCATCGTGAGTCTTGCCGATTCAATTCTACATATGATATCCATTTGCCGTCTTTGGCTTATTAACAACGGTGTATGTAGTGTCAACTGCGATTGGATATAGTGCGATCCGCAAAATCCATCCATTGGTTGCCTTGCAATACGAAAAATAATACTTCTTACCAATCAATTTCATTGATTGGTTTTTTAATATAAAATGGTAGAGATAAGAGGTACTTATGCGAAAAAGCGACAAAATTTATTTGATTACGACATTTGCCATCTTCATTCCAATCTTTATCTTGTTAATGATTTTTGATTGACAAATTTCGGCGGAATTAATCCCCAAACAAGTGAACTGGTTTACGGTCGGGTTTGATGCTTACGGGCAATCAATCGCGGTGATTCCATCATTTTTAATTTTAATTTTTAGTATCAATTACTTTTTAATTCGCACTAACAATTCACGGACTAATCGACTTTCGTGATTGGTGCTATGAACGATTCTTATGAACGGTGTTGTTTACTACTTCCTTATTAAAAAAACGCTAAGTTCTAACGTCGCTTTTTTCCAGGCGAGTCAAAGTGGTTTGTACAAATCAGCGGCATTAGTTATTAATCTTGTTATGACCGTGATCGAATTCTCCTTTGTTTGTTATTTGACACTTTCGCCGTTTATGAGTTCTAACGAAATGGGACGACTACTATTTCAACGAACTTGAACAGCATTTGTCTTTGTGATTCTAATGCTGGTGACTTGTGAAGTATTGAAAAACTTCTTTGGTCGCCCGCGACCAAGAGAGATCGTTGATGCATTTTACCAAAAGAACCACTTTCACTATGCGTTCGAACCTTGTTTCCAAGATTATCGTAGTAAAAGTTTTCCGAGTGGCCACACTGTGTCGTCGGTCTTAATGTTATCAACTTTATTCTATGTTCCCAAAAAATCCAAAGGAGCATTTTACACATTACTGGCCTTTAATGTGGTAACAATTGGATGCACCGGTCTCGCACGTGTCATGATTCATGCGCACTGATCGACTGATGTGACATTCTCAATGTTTTTAGGGGCAATGTATTACTTTGCCAGTCCAAAAATTGTCAAGAAAATGAAAGGGTGAAAATAATGGCAAAATACTTAAGTTTTGATGTCGGTTCGAAAACGATTGGCATCGCCAAAAGTGATGGTCTGATTGCTTCGGTTCTCACAACAATCCGTTTTCCTGAAGACGATTTTGTGACCGCTGTTGAAATGCTGCGACCAATCATTGAAGAGCAAAATCCGTCAATTATTGTGGTCGGATGACCAAAAAATATGAATGGAACAGAAGGGCACCGTGTCCAAATGGTTGAAGACTTTATCGTTCATTTTGACCGTGAGTTCCATCACTTAGAAATTAAGAAAACCGATGAACGTCTGACAACGCGCATGGCGCGTTCCATTATGATTGAGACCAACGCCTCGCGTAAAAAACAAAAAGCGAACAAAGACAACGTCGCCGCAGTTTTAATTTTAGAAACTTATTTATCGTACGAAAAAAATCAGTAGGTGTATTATAATCAAAATATGGAGGAAATATTATGAAACCACATCCTTTGGTGAAAGAAATATTAATCACAAAAGATCAAATTAACAAACGATCAGAAGAATTAGCAAAAGAAATATCAAATTATTATGCAGACCAAAACGTTAGAGATAATACTGTTATCATGATTGGTTTGTTAAAAGGTTGCATTCCCTTTATGGCCAAATTCTTGGAATACTTCGAATACAACTGTGAAACAGAATATATGGTTGTTTCCTCATACCTTGGCGGTGTGAGGACCCAGGCTGAACCAAAAATTAATTTAGACTTAAATATGTCTGTCGAAGGCGAACATATTTTAATTGTTGAAGACATTATTGATTCGGGCGCAACTTTAAGTTATGTTAAACGTTACCTCGAATTTAAAGGAGCGGCTGATGTTAAAATCGTCACTCTGCTCGACAAACCAGAAGGGCGAAAAGTTGATTTAGCCCCGGACTGATTTGGCTTTGAAGTGCAAAACCAATTCTTAATTGGTTTTGGATTAGATTATCAAGAAAAACTTCGCAACTTGCCGTACATCGCCATTGCGGATAAAGACAAATTAAAAGATTGAGAATGATAGGAGAACAACATGGAACAAATGCATCCCGTATTAAAAGAAATTATGTTATCTGAAACTGAAATCGATATTATTTGTAAAAAACTTGGAAAAGAAATTACAACGTATTATGAGAATAAAGGCCTAAAAGGTCCGCTTGTATTACTTGGGCTCTTAAAAGGTTGTGTGCCTTTTATGGCGAACCTAATGAAACATATTATTGTGCCGTTAACAACTGAATATATGGTTGTCACTTCTTACGGAAACGATAGTGTGACCAATGGCGCACCGCAAATTCTACTTGATGTGAATCAAAACATTGAAAACTGTGAAGTGCTTGTTGTCGAAGACATCATTGATTCTGGGACAACACTAGACTTTGTTCGTAATCACTTATTAAATCGCGGAGCGGTTGATGTCAAAATCGTCACACTGTTAGATAAATTTGAAAGAAGAACAACAATAGTTGATGTCGATTGAGTCGGAACAAAAATTGCCGATGAATTTCTTGTTGGTTTCGGGCTTGATTATGCCCAACGCTTCCGCAATTTGCCCTATGTGGCATCGGTTGATTTAAATAAATTTGATAAATACAATTGAGATGATGATTTTAAAGGTTAAAATTATTAATCGCACTAGAATTGTATTATAATTTGTTTATATGTAAGAAAGAAGGAAAAACTTTTATGATTAAAAAAATTGGAATCCTAACTTCAGGAGGAGACGCGCCAGGAATGAATGCTGCTGTAATCGCCGTTGTTAAGACTGCATTTTCAAAAAACATCACACCATTTTTAATTAATGATGGTTACAAAGGTTTAATCGAAGATTGAATTAACGAAGTTAAACCCGGTGATGAAGGTATTACACAAATGTTATCACGCGGAGGAACTTTTATTGGTTCAGCGCGATTACCAGAATTTAAAGAAGAAAGCGTCCGTGAAAAAGCGGTTGCGAACTTGAAAAAACACGGGATTGAAGCCCTTGTTGTCATTGGGGGAGACGGTTCTTACCAAGGAGCTGAAAAACTAACCCAAATGGGAATCAACTGTGTTGGTTTACCCGGAACAATCGACAACGATATTGTTTCATCAGATTACACAATTGGATTTGATACAGCGTTAAACACTGTTGTTGATTCAATTGATAAAATCCGTGACACAATGCAATCACACAATCGTTGCAGTGTTGTTGAAATCATGGGAAATGGTTGTGGAGACTTAACTTTATATGCCGCTGTTGCAACAGGAGCCGAAGTCTTCTCAACTCGTGAATCACAATTAACAGAGGATGAAATTTGTGCGCAAGTCAAAGCGTTAGCTACAAAAGGAAAACGTAGTGTTGTTGTCGCAATTTCAGAAAACATTTATGACGCTCACGCGTTAGCGAAAAAAATCGAAGCGGCTTCAGGGTATGTCACAAGAGCAACTGTTTTAGGACATGTGCAACGTGGTGGTGTGCCAACTGGAATGGACCGTTACTTAGCAACAACTGCCGGAATCTTTGCTGTTGAACAATTAGCAGCCGGAATCGGGGGAGTTTATGTTGGACTCGACAAAGGAAAATTAGTTGCTCGTGATATTGAAGCAACTCTTGGAATGCCTCGTCCTGATCAATCAGAAATTTACGAAAAAATTAGAAAAAACAATTCATCATACTAGTTTAAAAATTGGAGGAACTAAAAAATGGAAATTAAAAACTTTTACGAACCAAATATATTGGAACGAAAAATTAAGCGAACTAAAATTATCACAACAATTGGACCAAGTACTTCGAAAAAAGAAGATATCTTGAAATTATTCGAATCAGGAATGAACACCATTCGTTTAAACTTCTCACACGGAACACAAGAAGAACAAATGGATAAAATTGTTAAATGCAAAGAACTAAGCGAAGAATTGGGAAAACCAATCTCAATTATGCTTGACACTAAAGGACCAGAAATCCGTATTGGAAAAATGGTTGACGGAGGACAAAAAATTATCGCCGGAAGTGAAATTAGAATCTTTACTTCAAGTAATGATTACGCCACTCGTGAATGTGGTCCTTGTGAATTAACTGTTTCATTTGATATGTCAGTTGACTTAAAACCAGGAAACACTGTTTTAATTGATGATGGGAAATTAGAATTAACTGTAACGTCAGTTGAAAAAGAATTAGTTATCTGTAAAGCTTTCAACACGCATGTTGTAAAAACCAACAAACGTGTTAACTTACCAGGTGTTGATTTCTCATTACCATTTTTAGGAGAAAAAGATAAAAGCGATATCGCTTTTGCGGCAAAACAAAAATTGGACTATGTTGCTGCTTCATTTGTGAATAACGAAGGAAACGTCAATGAAATCCGTGAAATCCTAAAAGCAAACAACGGGGAAAATGTCCAAATCATTTCAAAAATCGAATCAAAAATCGGGATCTACAACATTGATAAAATTATTGATGCTTCAGACGGAATCATGATTGCTCGTGGTGACTTGGGATTAGAAATTCCCTTTTATGAAGTTCCTTACTGAGAAAAAGAAATCATCCGTAAATGTCGTAAACAAGGTAAAATCGTCATTGTTGCCACACAAATGTTAGAATCAATGACTGATAACCCAGCACCAACTCGTGCTGAAGTAACTGACGTTTACTTAGCAACTGAATTAGGAGCCGATGCTACAATGTTATCTGGTGAATCAGCTGCCGGACTTTACCCATTCATTACTACAAAAACAATGGGGACAATTAACAAACGTGCTGAAATGGTTTTCTACAGTAAAACATACTATGAAAAAGCACTTGAATCAGCTCGTAAATCAACAGAAGGTAAACGTGCTGATATCGCATACGATCTTGCCACAACGACAAAAGATGGTAAATATGACTTTGCCATTGTTCTTTCGAGAACTGGTGAATTGTTAAAAACAATTTCAAAATTTAGACCAAACGTTGTTATTTTAGGGGTTTGTGAAAAAGAAGAATTATGAACTGCTTTCGGGGCATGACATTCAATCTTTATGAACCGTGTTGATTCAATCGACGAATTTAGATCTAACGTCATTGACCAACAACTATTAGCAAAACTATGAGGTGCTAAAAAAGACGATGTTGTTTTATTAGTTGATAACGATAAAATTAACGAAATTATCATTAAATAATTTTGAAATACGAACTTTTGCAATGAGAGTTCGTTTTTTTCTTTTTTTGTTGACTTATCATAAGGGGTGCATTAAAATCAAACAATAAATAAGCGAGGTATATATGAAAAAAACAGAGATTTTAGTTTTGGATTTTGGAAGTCAGTATACACAATTGTTGGCCCGTCGAATTCGCGAGTGCGAAGTCTTGGCGGAAGTTGTTAACTTAAATATATCAGTTGCAAAAATCAAGACATATCAAGACTTAAAAGGGATTATCCTATCTGGTGGTCCATCATCTGTTTACGAGACCGATGCTTACAAAATTGATCAAGGAATTTTTGAATTAGGGATACCAATTCTTGGTGTTTGTTACGGGATGCAATTAATGGTTCATGAATTTGGTGGCGTTGTGGAATTGGCGGACGCCCAAGAATTTGGGAAAGCAACGATAACAATTAGCAACAACAAATCGTTGCTATTTAAAAATATTACCAAAGAGACAACTGTTTGAATGAGCCATGCCGATCACGTGACAACTGTCCCGGATGGATTTATTGTGGAAGCCCAAAGCGACAATTCCATTGCCGCGATTGCGAATCAGGAAAAGAAACTGTACGGAATTCAATTTCACCCGGAAGTTACACACTCGATCGATGGTGGAAAAATGATTCAAAACTTCTTGTTCGAAGTTTGCCAATGTGAGGCAACTTGAAAAATCAGTAACTTTATTACTGAAGCTGTTAATGAAATTAAAAAAACCGTCGGACAAGACGAAGTTATTCTTGGCCTTAGCGGAGGAGTTGATTCTTCTGTCGCTGCAGCTTTAATTTCAAAAGCAATTGGAAAACAATTAACTTGCATTTTTGTTGATACTGGATTACTACGTAAGGACGAAGGTAAAAAAGTATTAGCCGCGTATCAGAAGAATTTTGAACTAAACATTAAAATGGTTGCTGCGCAAGACCAATTTTATACCAGTCTGAAAGGGTATTGCGATCCAGAAGATAAAAGAAAAATTATTGGCCGCGAGTTCGTGAACGTTTTTGCCAACGAAGCAAAACAAATGCAAGCAGCAAAATTTTTAGCGCAAGGAACAATTTATCCTGACGTCATTGAATCGAGTTCTGACGGACATACTTCCAAAACAATTAAATCACACCACAATGTCGGGGGATTACCAAAAGATTTGAACTTTACATTGTTAGAACCATTACGGACTTTATTTAAAGATGAAGTTCGAAAAGTGGGGTTGGAATTAGGATTGCCGCCAGAAATGGTTTATCGTCATCCGTTCCCAGGTCCTGGTTTAGGAATTCGTGTAATTGAAGAAGTCACAAAAGAAAAGTGTGACATTCTGCGAGAAGCGGATGATATTTTTATTTCGGAACTATACCGAGAAAATTTATACAATGACGTCTCACAAGCCTTTGTGACACTACTACCAACCAAGACAGTCGGAGTGATGGGCGATAACCGAACTTATGATTATGTGGCCGCTATCCGTTGTGTTAACACAATTGACTTTATGACAGCCACAGCAACACATTTACCCTGAGATTTTCTTGACCGTGTCACAAATCGAATTATCAACGAAGTAGATGGCATTAATCGTGTTGTTTATGATATTACATCAAAACCACCCGGAACAATCGAGTGAGAATAAGGAGGAAACATGGATAATAATTTAAATGGAAAATTGGTTTTAGAGGGTCTGACTTTTGACGACGTCTTATTAATTCCCCAAAAATCAAACGTCCTACCAAACGAAGTTAATTTACAAACACGCCTTACTAAAAATATTATGTTAAACATTCCGATTATGTCAGCGGCGATGGATACTGTAACTGAATCAAAACTAGCGATTGCGATGGCACGCGTTGGTGGCGTTGGGGTAATTCATAAAAACTTGGCGATTGTTGACCAATCCGGTGAAGTCCAAAAAGTTAAACGAAATGAATCAGGTTTTATTAGTGATCCGATTACCATTAAAGCGGATTGCACTATTAAGGAAGCTGATGACATTATGGGGTATTACCATATTTCTGGTTTACCGGTTGTTGATGACGAGAATAAATTAATTGGAATCCTAACTAATCGTGATATTAAATACCGTCAATTAACTGCCGACCCTGTGTCAGACGTCATGACAAAAGAAAATATCATTACTGGAAAACCAAATATTGAATTGGATGAAGCAAAACAAATCATGATTAAAAATCGAATTGAGAAATTGCCGATTACTAATCCGGATGGAACTTTGGCTGGATTAATTACCACAAAAGATATCGACAATAAACTTGAATATCCAAATGCTTGTAAAGATGGTCGTGGTCGTCTCCGTGTCGGTGCCGCTGTCGGTGTATCAGAAGAGACAATTGCCCGTGTAACGGCGCTTGTTGAAGCAGATGTTGATTTCATCGTTGTTGATAGTGCGCACGGACATAGTGCTGGGATTCTAAAAACAATTGCCGAGATTCGTGCTAAATTCCCCACACTTGAAATTGTGGCAGGAAACATTGTAACGCCAGAAGCGGCGCAAGATCTCGTTAAAGCAGGAGCAAACGCTGTGAAAGTTGGAATTGGTCCGGGAAGTATTTGTACAACGCGAGTCGTTGCCGGAGTGGGAGTTCCCCAAATTACCGCCATTAATGAAGTTTATGCTTGATGTGAAAAAAATGACATCCCCGTCATTGCTGATGGAGGAATCAAATATTCTGGTGATATGGTTAAAGCCCTTGCGGCTGGAGCCAACACCGTTATGATCGGTGGGATTTTAGCCGGAACTTCAGAAGCGCCGGGTGAAGAAATCATTATCCAAGGACGTAAATATAAAACATATGTGGGAATGGGTTCGATGGCTGCCATGAAACGTGGTAGTTCCGACCGTTACTTCCAAAAAAACGCGAAAAAATTAGTACCCGAAGGAATTGAAGCGCGTGTTCCGTTTAAAGGTTCGGTTGCTGATGTGATTTTCCAATTGGTTGGTGGAATCCGTTCGGGAATGGGTTATACTGGTTCAGGCACAATCGACAAGTTGCGTAACGAAGCGAAATTTGTCCGCATTACCAATGCCGGATTAACTGAATCACATCCTCACGATGTGGAATTAACCAAAGAAGCACCAAACTATTCTAAATAATTTTAAAATCACCAGTAATTCTGGTGATTTTTTTATTTTTGGATTAATAGCGTATTTTTCATTTAAAACGCTATAATGCTCTTGGATTACACTATGTAATTCGGAAGGAGGAAAACCCATTAAATTATTTGCCACATTGAGCTCATTGGTCTTAGCTGGAACTAGTCCGCTATTAGCAATGGGAGCTCATCAACCAAAGACAACCGGCATTGCAACCAATGCCAGAACTGTTGGATGTGATGCTGAAGGTGAAAATTCACTCTGACAAGGAGACACCACAACATTTACCCTTGATTTGAAGCAATATGCTTCGTCAGAACAAGACTTTCAAGCACAGTTTAAATCAATTCATTTTGATACATCAGCGTCATTTTTTGACCCGTTCACAAAAGATATGTTCTACAATAAAAACGCCGTCGTTGCTATTAATGTTACCGACATTTTAGCAAGTGACCATTACTTGTATAGCGCCAACGACATTGAAAACGGGGGATCGGGAGAGGATAATCGAACTCACGATATCTTTTGATACTACCAAGATCACGCCCCTAAACATTGAGGAACTGTTTTCTGAATCAACCATAAATATACTATGGATGAAACAGACGGCTTAACTTATATTGATGCTAAATACGATGAACACCAAATGACAATTACTTTTATGATCGTTGCTATTGGTGGGACATTTCGTAGCTTTTGAAGTGTCGACTCTGTGGGGTCAAACACCACAATTAGTGTGCCCACTTATTCACTAATTGCTTAAATAAATTACCAATTGACAGACAAGAGTTGCAACTCGGGTCTGAAGGAGGAAGAAAATGATCAAAACACTTAATACTTTTAGCTTATTTGCACTCGCTGGATTGTCGCCGATGGCCGCTTTACATGCAATTAACAGCGAAATTACTAATGTCACAATCGATTCACCAGTTGCTGGTGGAATTGTGGGCGGATACAATTCAGAATGAAGAGGGAATGTGACAGAAACAATTGTCAATTTACAACCATATGCCGCTTCAACAGCTGAATTTGAACATAAATACTCAGAAATTCGTTTCAACACCCGTTCACACTATTTATGTGATCAATTTGACTACGATCATAGAGAAAATAAGACAGTTAAACTTAATGTCGCAGACATCTTTAAAAAAGATCACCTAAAATATAACCCGCATTACATCGATAATAGCGGGGGTGGAGCTGATTCAGAACTCCACAATATTTATAACCATTGGGACAAAGCAAAAACAGCTGAAACCAATACCTTCCTTTGAAGTAAAATGGGAAACGACTTTAATGAGGCCTATGGCATTGCTTACTTTGAAACTGCATATGATACAGTGACAATGAATTTAAGAATTGTGATTGGGACCATTTTTGGTGTGACTTTCGATTGACGTGCATTCTCACCAATTCATTCTGAGGTGTATGCTTCAATTAAAGATTTAGATATCATTGCAAATGATTAATTCTTAAATCAAAACCGTGCAAACATGCACCTTTAAATGCACTTCACGGTGCATTTTTTGATATTTTGCTAATTTAATGGATTTTCCCGTGGTTTTTTCTTATAATCAAGAGGAATAAAAGGAGAAATAAAAATGAAAATTTACGATTTAAAAGACAAATTAAAACGTACTAAAATAATTACAACTTTAGGACCAAGTACGCACTCAGAAGAATCAATTAAAAAATTATGAGATGCCGGAATGACTACTGTCCGTTTAAACTTTTCACACGCTGATCACACTGAACACGGTGAAAGAATTGAATGAGTAAAAGATATTCGTTCAAAAACTAACCTACCAATCTCAATCTTGCTTGACACAAAAGGACCTGAAATCCGTGTTGGGAAAATGAAAGATGGAAAACAACAAATTAAAGCTGGAACAAGCGTTACTGTGTATACTAATCCAGCTGAATTTGCGACTCGCGAATGCGGACCATCAGAATTACAAATGTCATACGACATGTCACAAGACGTTAAAGTTGGTGACAAAGTTTTAGTTGATGACGGAAAATTAGTGATGACTGTAACTGATGTTAAACCAGGTGTTGTAATGTGTGATGCCTTCAACAACCACTTAGTTAAAACTAACAAACGTGTTAACTTACCAGGAGTTGACTTCTCATTACCATTCTTAGCTGAAAAAGATTACGGTGATATTACTTTTGGAGCCCAAAGTGGAATTGACTACATTGCTGCTTCATTTGTTAACAATGCTGATAACGTGAATGAAATCCGTACTTTATTGAAAAAATTAAATGCAGAACACATTCAAATTATTTCAAAAATTGAATCACAATTAGGAATCGATAACATTGACTCAATCATTGATGCCTCAGACGGAATCATGGTTGCTCGTGGGGACTTAGGATTAGAAATTCCTTACTGAGAAGTACCTTACTGAGAAAAAACAATTATCCGTAAATGTCGTGAAAAAGGTAAAATCGTTGTTGTTGCCACTCAAATGTTGGAATCAATGACAGATAACCCATCACCGACTCGTGCTGAAGTAACTGACGTTTACATGGCAACTGAATTAGGATCTGACGCAACTATGTTGTCAGGTGAATCTGCTAACGGGGACTACCCATTTATTACAACTGAAACTATGGCGACAATTAACAAACGTGCCGAAGTAGAATTCTACGAAAAACTATACTACCAAAAACAATTAGAAGATGCTCGTAAATCGACATCAGGAAAACGTGCTGAAATTGCGAACCAATTAGCTAACACTACTCTTGATGGAAAATACGAATACGCAATCGTGCTTTCAAGAACTGGAGAATTGTTAAAAACAATTTCAAAATTCCGTCCGAACGTTGCTATTCTTGGTGTTTGTGATAACGAAAAAATGTTTACTGCCTTTGGGGTATGACATTCAATCTACATGAACAAAGTCGCATCAATCGATGACTTCGATAAAGATGATAAAGCAATTTCTGAAACTGCTAAATTCTGAGGCGTAAAAGCTGGCGAAAAAATCTTAATCGTACGCAACGAAGACATTCGTGAATTAACAGTTGCTTAATTCCTTAATCTCACCTCGGTGAGATTTTTTTTTATCGCCAAATTGGAGAACTTTTCCACTATAATATATTTGTCGTTTATTCGAAAGGAAGATAAATATGAAAATTACTTTAGCCGATGAAACTGTAAAAGAATTTGATGGAGCTATGACAGTTAGTGAGATTGCTAAATCAATCGCAATTAGTTTAGGAAAACAAACAATTGCCGCCAAAATTAATGATAATATTTTAATTCCCGCATCAAGCGTTGTGAAAAAAGATTGTCGCATTGAATTCATCACAGTTAAAAATAAATTGGAAAAACAAATTGCAGCTTACACCGCTGGGTTGTTAACTCACGATGCATTACGTTTAAATTTTGACCTTTCTGCTGTTTTAGTGGAAGCAAAAGAAGACGGATCGTTCTACATCTTAATTGATACTGGCCGCAGTTTTAATAAAGACGATTTAGAAAAAATCGAAAAGGTTGCGAACGAAAAAACAAAAACATTGAAAATTGTTAACACAGAGAAAGCGTTCAGTGATTCGGAATTTGCGATGAATATTTTCAATCGTTACGTTCAACTAAATCCTGAATACACAAGTCTTGTTAAAAAAATTAACCACTTAGCATTGGAAGCATTTTACGTATCAGATTTTCCTGACCGTCCGTTCTTACCAAGCTTTGCGTTTTACGAAGATTGTTCAAAAGTTAAAAAGATTAAATTAACTGCTGCTTCAACTTTCCAATTTGAAGAGGGTGGAAAAACATACCAACAAATTCGGGGTGTTGCAGCAAGTAACGCTGAATATGTCGATGAATATTTACGTCAAGAAGAAGAACGTAAAAAAAGTGACCATCGTTACATTGGGAAACAACTTGAAATCTTTACCCTTGATCCGTTGATTGGACGAGGACTGCCAATTTGATTGCCCAACGGAACAATTGTTAAGGACGAAATTAAAAAATACTTAAAAGAAAAAGAATGAGAATATGATTTCATTCAAATTCAAACACCAGTGATTGGAACTGTTGATTTGTACAAAACTTCAGGTCACTGAGACCATTACCGTGAAGACATGTTTGCACCGATGGAATTACCACAAGAAGAAGTGGTTTTAAAACCAATGTCATGTCCGCACCATATTGCAGTATACAACTTTAAACCAAGGAGTTACCGTGAATTGCCACTGCGTTTAGCAGAACATGCTTTACAATATCGTTATGAATCTTCTGGTTCATTAACAGGTTTGGAACGGGTTCGGGCAATGGAGTTAACCGACTCACACATTTTCTGTGCGACTTCACAAATTAAGGATGAATTCAAACGAGCATTCAAATTAATTCAAGAAGTTTTAGACACCTTCCACATTTCAATTGATTACTTATCATTAAGTGTTCGTGATCCAAAGGATAAAGAAAAATACTTTGATGATGACAAAATGTGAAATAATGCGGAAGCACAATTACAAGAAGTGTTAGACGAACTGGGTGTTGATTATATACGCATGCCTGGTGAAGCGGCTTTCTACGGTCCAAAATTGGACATTCAAGCAAAAACAGTATTGGGACACGAAATTACTGTCTCAACATTACAACTAGACTTCTTGCTACCAATGAAGTTTGACTTAACATTTGTTGATAAAAACGGAGCAACTTTAAGGCCAATCATGATCCATCGTGGTTTAATTGGAACTTACGAACGCTTTATTTCGGTCTTATTGGAACAAACAGGTGGAGTGTTGCCACTTTGATTAGCACCAAAACAAGTCGAAATTATCCCTGTTAATGTTGAAGAACACACTGGATACTGTGAAGAAATTAAAGCAGTCTTCAAAAAAAATATGATTCGATCATCAATCGATGAACGCGATGAACGTTTAAATTACAAAATTCGGGAAGCACAAGTTAATAAAGTTCCATACACACTAGTGATTGGAAATGACGAACGGAACAATAAATCAGTTACTTTCCGTCCCTATGGATTACCAGACCAAGTTACAATGAGTTTGGATGAATTCTTAACAAAACTGAAAGCTGAAATCAGCGAACGAAAATAAGAGGTGAAATATTATGGGAAACCGAACCGAACCGAATGAGGTCCCAGTTAATTCGAATAATAATACTAATATCACACCCAAAAACAAAGAAAAGAAGAAATTTAAAATTCCAACACCGTATACCATCATTTTCTTTTTAGTTGTCTTTGTGGTTTTACTGACTTGAATTTTAGATTGAAGTAATGTTTCTGTCACTTGAACTAGTGGCAAGGACACAAAAGTTTCAACTGTTACTGGTGCCGGGATTATTGATATCTTTACTGCGCCATTTGTGGCGTTTTTCAAAAAAGCGAACATTTTAGTCTTCATTCTCGCAGTGGGAGCTTTCTCTTTCATTGTCATGAAATCTAAATCGCTTGATGCGGTAACGCAAAAATTGGTTAAAAAAATGGGTGACCATTCCATTTGAATCATTCCGATCATCACTGTGATGCTGTCGTTCTTTGGTTCGACCTATGGAATGTGTGAAGAATCGTTAGGATTTCTATTTGTTCTTTGCCCATTAATGTTAGCAACAGGATTTGATGTCATTACAGCTGTCTTAATGATTATTCTTGGTGTTGACTTAGGAACAATGATGGCAACAACAGATCCATTCTTAATTACACCAGCGGTAAGTGCGACAAATGAGGCTATGAAACAAGATATTGTGGCTTTTGCAGACGGATTAGCTTTTCGTTTAATTGCTTGAGTTGTGATTACTGCCTTTACAATTGGGTATGTTGTGATTTATGCTTTACGCGTGAAAAAAAATCCCGACCGTTCCGTTGTTTTTGCTGACATGGAAGGGCACAAACAATTTTTCCTACACGAAAGTGTGCAGGAAATTCCGTTAACGAAAAAACGGATTGCCATTGCAAGTATTTATCTAATTACCTTTCTCGTGATGATTGTTTATCTTGTTTCATGAGATGGACTACTTGGCTTTGAGGATAAAGTTGACCAAGTCGAAACTTGAGGACCAATGTTGCAGGCACAAGAATGAATGAAAGTTCATTTCCCATATTTCGCTGGTTTCACACCAGGATTGGGATTGGGTGATTTATACTATGTTTCGGGAATTTTCTTCATCGCTTCTTTAATAGTTGGATTCTTGACTTGAAAAGGGGAAGACAAATTTGCCGAAGTTATGATTGACGGAGCAAAAGATGTCCTCGGCATCGTCTTTATGATTTCCTTTGCCGGAGCGATTAATGTTATCTTTGAGGCGAGCGGAATGAGCGCCGTTGCTGCCCACGGATTAAAATTTGCGGGGGTTAATCCTTACGCCTTTATCATCATTTCGTATCTGGTCTTCATTCCGATTTCCTTTGCGATTCCGTCATCATCTGGATTCGCGACTGCGATTTTCCCAATTTGAGGACCGGCATCAAACGATGTGGTGTTAACCGGAAATATTACAGCGACATCTGGAAGTATTACAGCATTTTCATATGCTAGTGGTTGAGCTAATCTCTTCTCGCCAGCAACTGGTTTAGTGATGGGAGCATGTAGTATTGCCAAAATCAACTATGTTCAATTCTTGAAAGCGTTGTGGCCGGCTATTGTGATTACCTTTATTTTAAATATTGTGCTACTAACGGCTGGAACCGGAATAGATATTGCAAGTGGGATTCATATTTTCTAATATGTTTCTTAAAATACTATAAAATAAATATCGTAAAGAATCGTCAAGAGATTCCTACGATATTTTTTATTTGGAGATTTGTATGAATGAGAATTTAGAGTTAAAAAATGAAGCGGTTGATGGGAGCAATGACCTTGTTAGTCGAAAATCGTTACGGCAAAAACTAAAAGTCCATAATTTTAAAGACATTATGTCAATTACGGTTCAGATCTTCTTGCAGTTATTTTTGGCGTTGTTAATTACCCAAATTAACTCGTTTATGTTCGGGTGATATGATAACCGAACCTATTTATCAGTGATTAATAAAATTACAATTTTTTATACCACATTTCAATTTGTGCCGTCACTTGTGGCATCGGGTGTTTTAATTGTTGGAAACAATTTAATTGGACAAGGAAAAACCAAAGATTTACCAAAAATTATTGTGTCTGGTGTTTTAGTCAATTTATTCTTTACTTTACTTGTGGTCGGAATTACTAATGCCTTGTCAAAAGAATTTTTTCACTTCTTAGATATTAATAATGACGACATGATTTCGTACCAAACGGGAGCAGTGACAATTTATCCTAGTACGTACGGTGCCAACGAAATGAGTTTTGCGATGAAATACTACGCAGTCTATTCGTGTCAACTTATTTTCCTTGGGATTGCCCAAGTATTCATTGCCGCGTTGCAAAGTGTCAAAAGACAAATGCACGTTAATATTGGGGCGATTTCATCAAATATTGTAGATGTGATTATTGTCGCTTTAGTGCTCTTTGTTTTTAAAGCTGATCCGTTTTGATGTGCGTTCTCGATTTTCATTTCAACTTGTTTGCAAATGATTTATATGGGAATTATGGTTGGTATCTTTATTAAGTTTGAAACTAAAAATGTGTTTCATCTACTACGTTGAAAATACATGTTAGAAATTACCAAAGTCGGAATTCCGATTACGTTAGAAATGGGACTTTGAAACTTCTGTAACTTTGCCTGTCAGTCAGGAATTACCATTGGAACAGGGAACTCGTTTGATTTAAGCGAATCGGCCGTTAATATTCACCGGGGAGTCTGAAGTTTAAGTCAATATAGTAGCACCTTTTTACAAGCAATGGGGACGGTAACTTCGATGTTTGTTGCTAAAAAAGTTGGCGAAGGTAATCTTGAAGGCGCTTACCAAGAAGGGGTTAACTGTTGAAAATTATCAATTTACGCCCAAACAGTCCTATCAACCATTATGTTTGCGATTGTGTATCCGTATTTATTGGCACTGAACATTGAACAATCCCAAATCCTGGTTGTTGGATTTCCGCTTTATGCTTTTCTCTTCATTAAAATGTTATTTGACACTGTCAACTTAACACTCCTTCGCGCTCATTGAGCGGTCGGAAACTTGTGATTTCCACTCTTGGTTTCAATCTTTACGATGGGATTTTTCCTTGCCGTGTTACCAATTCTTATTGGGAAGTTTGTTGCTCCGATTTTACATCGTAGTGGTGACCTCAACGACGGGGCGCACACGATGATGCTGATTTATGGTTCGATTTGTTTTGATCCTTTCATCCGTTCGATTGTCTACACGATCACTTGACATCAAAAGAAATGAAAAAAATACGCGAAAAAAATGTAATTTCGTATATAATTAATTTGTTTTAAGAAAAGAAGCACAAGCTCACCGCCATTACTAAGAAGCGGTTAAATGATTATTGTTTGATATAGTTATTTTTTAAGTGTGCTTTGTTTCTTTTAACAAAGTACATTTTTTTTGGAGGAAATACATGGCAGATAACCGAAATGTCAAACAAGATTTAGTTAATAGAGATATTAAACTACGTCAAGTAATTATCGTTGGTGATGACGGAGACCGTCAAGGACCAATGAATAAATTTGAAGCAATTCAAATGGCTGAGAATTTAGGATTAGATCTTTTACAAGTTGGAGTTCAAGACAACGTTGCAATCGCAAAAGTGTTGGACTATGGAAAGTTCAAATACGAACAAAAGAAAAAACAACAAGAATTAAAGAAAAATCAATCAAAAGTCGAAAACAAAGAAATTCGTTTAACTGTTGGAATCGGTGAACACGATTTAGAAACAAAAGCGAAAAAAGCGCGTGAATTTTTAACAGCTGGAGACCGTGTTAAGGTTTCGTTAAAATTTAAAGGGCGTGAAATTGCGTTTCAAGAATTTGGTTTAAATACATTAAACCGTTTCTTTAGCAAAGTTGAGGATATTTCAAAAATCGAAAAGGAAGCGAAATTAAATACTCGTTTCTTAGATATGTATATCGTACCGAAAAAATCATAAAATAATTAAAAGGGAGAAATTGTTATGCCAAAAATGAAAACAAAAAGCTCATTAGCAAAACGAGTACGCGCTAATGGTGCTGGTAAACTAAAACGTGGTAAAGCTTATAGATCGCATTTAGCACAAAACAAAACTACTAAACAAAAACGTCATTTAGAAAAAGCAACTTATGTTCACAAAACAGATGCTAAACGTCTAAAAGGACTATTACAAGGGTAAGGGGATTTAGAACATGGCAAGAGTTAAATTTGGTAAAGTAACACGAGCAAGACGTAAACGTTGAATTAAACGTGCAAAAGGTTACTACGGAACAAAAAAATCAGCTTATAAAAAAGCGCATGAACAAGTTGTTCGCTCAATGGCCTACGCTTTTGTAGGACGTAAATTGAAAAAAAGAGATTTCAGAAAATTGTGAATCGTTCGGATCAATGCTGCTGTGAGAGCATACGATATGAGTTATTCACGTTTTATGAACGGTTTAAAATTAGCCGGGATTGAAATCAACCGTAAAATGTTGTCAGAATTAGCAATCAATGAACCAAAACAATTTGAAGCATTGGTGACAATGGCAAAAAAAGCATTAACTAAATAATGAAGTAAAATCACCATGCGGTGATTTTTTTTCGTTCTTCTTTGGCGGATATTCATTCTAAAAAGTGATATTATTAATTAGTGAAAAAAAGGAGAAAAAAATATGAGAAATTCGAATTATTTAAAAGTGATCCTCTATGTTGTCCTAGCTTTGTCACTATTTAGTGGACTTGTTATGACAGCAGTCGGAATCATGGCCGGACTATTTACCCATAAAATTGGGAGTGTCAATGGTAACGATGATTATGCTTATGTGCTAATTCTGGGGACTTTTATGGCCGCAATTGGTGTGGGAATGATTACTCGTGCCTCACTCTTTATTGCTTTTATTAGTAAAAGAGACATGGAAGAGTTACAACAAAACCGTTGAGCTTTGATTGTCTTAGCGTTAGGGATTTCATCGTTTTGAATTCCATTTATCCTACGTCGTACCACAGGATATGGTGTTTCTTCAACATCAGATGTACCAGTTAAATATTATTTAGGGAAATGATTCTCAATGATTTGATTTGTATCAGCCATTGCCTTTGTTTGTGCATTCTTATTTGTATCGTCATACCAAATTGGTGATGAAGGTGGTTTAATTTCATTTGGAACAACCGGTTACTTAAACGATTTTGTTTATAGTACCGCTAAAATGCAAAGTCTGAATAACGGTATCTTTTATGCTTTAATTGGAATTACAGCCTTTCAATTATTCATTGGAATCTTGGCAGTTCCAGCCTTTTACTTCCCAAACTCATTGGAAAGTTACCAAAATGGGGGAGCGTTTAAAGTTTACATGTTAATCTTTGGATGATTCTTTACAATGTGAGCAACTGTTTTATTAGTGTTCGCAATTTTATCAGCCTTCTTAGAAATTGTCAATGCTTTAGGAAATGCCTTTGGCAACAATCGCGGCGGAATGGTATCGCGTATTTTTTCAATCATTGCCTTACCATTTATTATTGCAATGCAAGGTTACATTATTATGGTTTGTGGACAAACAATCAAAGGAATTTGATCACGTTCTGACCAAGTATCATACAATACATACAGCAGAGTGGAAACTTTGAACCGCGGAACAACTGCTAATACTAGATTTTAGGAGAAAATATTATGGCAAAAAATAAAAAAGTTAAAAAAGACAAAATCAAAACCCCAACCATTTGAAAATTTATTTGAAATAAACCTTTCTACATTGGGTTAGGCATCTTTGTCTTTGGAATTATCTGTTGTGCCGCTTTCGGGTTGACCTACGATAAAATCAACAATGGTTGAGCAATCTGAGTAATTGGTGTTTTCCTTGTTCTCATCTTTTTAGCGTTTGTCCCATGTTTCATTATTGCTGTGATTGAAGCTGCAAATAAACGTGGAACTGCAATGTACGGGACCGAACCACTAATATAACATAATAAATACTTCCAACTGACGAATCAATCGTCAGTTTTTTTAATTCATCACCATTTTTCTGGCGCTTTTTTAATTTTTTTACGTATAAGTAATTGGAGGTAAAAAAAATGAAAAATACAAATGAAACTAAACAATGCTATAATGACTTTGTTAGTAAAATTATTATTGTCATTGAAGGTAAAAAGGTTCACCTATCGAGTGAATCGACTTCTTTAGCAGATTTTGGCGTTCACATCAGCCAATTAAATTTAATCGATAAGGAGGGGAATCATATGATTTCACAAATACAACAACCGATAACAGAATACAAGAGAGTAATACCAAAAAATATTCACAAAGAAATATTGGATGGTAATTCTAATTTTGTTCTCGTTGATCGTAAGGAATTTGAAGATTTGAAAGCTCGTGTCGAGTTTCTTGAAAAAGAAAACATCGAACTTCGACGTGAAAACGTTGAGCTAAAACACGAAAACGCCGAGCTACGTAAACAAGTACTTGAACTACAAATAGAAAACGCTGAGTTACGCAAACAAGTTCTTGAACTGCAAAGAGAAAATGCTGAGTTACGCAAACAAGTCATTACATTACAAAATGTTTGCGATAAGTACTTCAATTTGTACGGTCCCTTACCAGCTAATTAATTTC
>JALAGN010000021.1 GCA_022712415.1 Spiroplasma sp.
CCACATGTGAGCAAATAATTGGCTTGTATTATTAAAAAAAACAGTTTTCTCACTCTTGATTTGGTACAAGTATGTCTCAATCAGAGTTTGGAAAAGTAAAAACAAAACTAGAAGCACTTCATAACGATTATTTAATAAAGTTTGATGCTTATTGGTGCGGGTTTTTCCAATTTTAATAATTGAAATACCAATTACAAAAGTAACAGCAATTAAAACGTTGGGTAAAACATTGTTTAAAACAGGAATGGCAAACGAAAGTAAAGAGCATACTGACATTCCAAAATAAATTCAAAAGACATTTTTACTTTTCATTTGCTTTCCCATCCTTTCTAAACTTTAAAGATTTTTAACTATTTCATTATACTATAATTTACCATTTTATTAACAACTTCTCCGTTGGATACAATGAAGTTAATACTAATTGGTTAATTATGATGCTAAACCGTAAATAGAACAATATAGAAAACGACAAGACAATAAAAAAAATGACGAATTAATCGTCATCTCAATCAATGGTTGGAATCTCTTCTGTGCCACTGTATGTATTATTATTTGGTGTGATTGTTGGCTCAATTGCTTCAATTGTTTTTGCTTTAATTTCCACTGTTTTTGGTTTTTCTGCTTTTTTAGCCGCTTGTTGTTGTTTTAGCAACAAACTACGGTCTTGTTTTTGCATCGCTGCTCAAATCCTGTCGGAATCACCTAAGAAAACTTTATCTTTGTATTCATCGATTTTAACTTCTCCGCGGTTATGTTGACGTGGAACTGAGTTGGCACCGATTTTTTCTGGTGTATTCCCAATTGGTTGTTCAAACTTACCAACATCCAATTGCCCACGACGACGACGTGGAATAATTGTGGCTTTATACGGATCAAGTTCTGTTGTTTTGACATCGTCTGCTGCATTTGCTTGTAGAGCGGGTTTTGACACCGCTTGAACCGGCGGAACTGCTTGTTGGGGAGTTGATTGCGCTTGTGTTTTCGCATGGTTTAATGCCGCGATTTCAAGCGCTAATTCATCTTCTTCCCGTTTGATGGCTGATTTTAAGTCAGCTGTATTTTCAAACGTATCTTCAGTCATTGTGTTATCAGCTTGTTCTGTCGCATCTAGTGTGCCGTTTTCATCAGCTAACGCAATGTTTTTAAAGTCAAGCCCATTCAATTCTTCTTTTAATTTTAGAATTCGTTCACGTTCTGAAATAGTATTCCCAGAAACGGTTTGCCCACCAGCAACATAGTTTTGTTGCTCGTTGTTGTTCGCTGGAATATCAATGTTGGGATTGTACACGTCTTCGGGATGAATAATTCCGGTTTGTGTTTGTTGTTCTGTTGCCCCTTTTGTTGCTTTTCCTGTGCCACCTTTTGGTTTTTTGACCATGCCGATGAAAGCAAAAAGTGTTCCAAATGCGACAAGGACAACAGATGCGACGATGCAAGATCAGTTAGCATCAAACGAATTAACAATATCTAAAATTTTGACAATGGTAATTCCAATGGCACCAAGACCAAGAATAAATGATAAGCAATAAAGCGCTTTATTATTAAATGTGAAGGCAAAAAAACTAAAGACTCCAAATAATCCAGCTAACCCTAAGAAGACTGCGACCATTCAAACCGCATTTCCAGTGCCATCATAAACATTTGACATCACAAAATAATCAACCATCGCACATCCAATAGCTAGGGGAGCAATAATTGCTCCCATTATTCTTAATGCTTTCATCTTAACGCCCCTTTTATAAGAAATTGTTTGCCCATATTTCTAAGTCATTATACACCAAAAACTAGTGTTTTTGATAAAAAAAGTTCATTAATATTGAACCAGCCACGGCTACATTCAACGATTCAGTACTTTGTTGCATTGGGACAATAATATTTTGTCCCGCGACACTGGTTAAAACGTCGTGACTAATTCCTTTGCCTTCGTTTCCTAGCACCAGAATGGCTGGTGTTGTTGGGATATTCACACTAAAATACGGCACCGCATCAGTGTGTAGATGAGTGAAATAAACGTTTTTTTGTTGTTGTAAGAAGGTTTTAGCATCAGTTTGGAGCAGGTTTAGTTGAAACACTAATCCTTGCGCCGAACGGATGACCTTTTGGTTGAACGGTGAAACGGTTCCAGTCGAAATAACAATATTTTTAAAGCCAAAAGCAGAAGCACTTCGTAAAAGCGTTCCTAAATTGCCCGGATCTTGAATCCCGTCTAACACCAACGTATTACTTGCGGCATCAAACGCATTTTGCGGGATTTTAACAATCGCAAAAACACTTTGCGATGTTTCCACATCGCTTAATTTCTGGGTAATACTTGCATTAATCGTGTAAATTGGACAAGTAACGTCACTTAAACGCGTAAGATCTTGCTCTAAACAGAAGATTTCCATTGCGATTTGGCTGTTAATTGCTTCTTGAACAATGTTTCAGCCTTCAATTAAAACTTTTTGTTCCTGTTTTTGAAAACGAGCTTCCTTTAATTTAGTGGCGTATTTAATTTTCTCATTGTCTCTTGAGACGATATTTTGAATTGCTCTATTCATAAAATGTAAATCCAATTTGGTACAGTTTATTTTTGGGATCCGTGTAATCGTCCCCGTCATAACCTGGATTTGCCACCGGGTAAGCGGTGATAAAGTTTGGTTTGCGCGGTGGTTCAAGCAATTTCGCCTGCACTCCCGCTAATGGATTTATTTTTTCACCTTTCTTTCTTTTATCTCTAATTTCTAACATTAAATCTTCAGAATCTTTCATTCCCTCTTTTTTAACCATGATTCAAATCTTGTTTTGTTTGAATCATGTCACAAATTTTTTATATTGCGTAAAATTTAGTGTCATGGGCACGTCACTCGAATAGATCCGATTGGCTTTGACGTCAAATTTATTGACGAAATCACGTCACGAGATCGAACCAGTACGCCTTTTTGTTAACATCTCTCTTGTTTTTTCAAGACACTTAGCCAGAGTTTTATGACCATAACCAATGAAGGAATTCCCAACTCAGTACGTAATGTAATTTAATTTAACGGGATTAAATGGTTCTTCAAATTGGAGTGTGACAATTCATCAACGTTCATCAGCATTATTGTAGTAAATTTCAAAACCATATTTTGCCGCTTTTAAAATAACTTCGGTTTTTCCCACTTTAATGACGTTATGTTGAAAGGCCTGCACAATGGTATCAATATCGTCCTGGTCCAGTTTTGTACGAATCACATCTTGAAGCCCCCGAATTTTCAGGCGCACCTCTTCTTGGTGTTTCTTGTTATATTCTAGTTTATATTCTGTTGTTCGCATCGCTTTTAAGTTATTGGCCGAATCCGGATCGGGCATCACAAATTCGCCGAACTTACGTTCTTCCTTATCAAGGAACTCCAACGAAGCGGGGTTATTTTCATCAATTACCATATTCGAATTGGCGGTATTCTTGCGCAAAATCGAAGAAACCCGACTTTTTAGTGTTTCTAACTCTAGTGTTTGGTTTGATTCATTGGCTTTTAAATCAAATTGACTGCGTTCCTTACTTGGCTTCGCTCTTTTTGTTACAACTTCAACATCGCGACTAGGCACATCAAAAAATTCGTCATTTGCAAACGGATTTTTGGGGTCATTAGGATTTTTGGGTTTATATTGTGATGTTTTCTTTGCCACGGTCTTGCCTCCTAATAGCTATTGTCTTGTCTTTGATGGTTAATGGCGTTTTTTTCGTTATAAACAGTTACAATTTCGTCTTCACTAATTTCCAAAATATCAGAAATGCGTAAAAATAAACTAAAGACTTTCCGGAAATCTCAGACCGATTCGGTTTTCACAAAGATTCCAAGCGCTTCAAATAAGTGGATGTATGATTCATATAAATCACCTTCCACCACGAATTCTTTGTGGCCTTCGAAATCATAATTAATATGTAATCCAATACTTAAAATAAAATGCAAGCCATCAATGTATTCTTCAATCACTTTGTGACGGTCGTTGGTTTTTTTGCGACTTCAGTATTTAAAACTACGTTCTTCATTGATAAATTCACCTAATTCAACAAAGAATGCCACCATTTTTTTACGGTGCATTGCTTGATCGTTTGGATCAAGGTCAAATTCAGTCATAATGCGTTCGTCGAGAACTTTTTGTTTTTCTGTCAATGCGACAATTGTTTCGTTTCTAATCATTTAAATCACCTTCCCTTGAATTATAATGCTTTTCAAATAAAAAAACATCAATTATGAATTGATGTTTTGGAATTAATAACCAGGTTTTTTTAGTAGTTTGAACATGTTAGCTTTGTAGATTTCAACCCCTGGTTGATTGAATGGGTTGATTTCAAGTAAATAACCTGACATTGCGCATGCTTTCATGAATCAAGTTACTGCGTAACCGAACATTTCCGCATCCATTTTGTCAAATTCGAGAACAATATTAGGGACTTTCCCGCTATTAGCGTGGGCATCAATGACACCAGCAAGGGCGATGTTATTGATTTCGTGGAAAGTTTTAGTGGTTAAGTAATTTAAACCATCTAAATTATCAGCATCACTCGGGATTTTTAAATCATTTTGTGGTGTTTTCACACGAATAATGGTTTCAAACAGAACATTTTTAGTTCCTTCTTGAATAAATTGTCCTAGTGAATGTAAATCAGTTGAAAAAACACAACTAGTTGGGAAAAGACCTTTACCGTCTTTCCCTTCTGATTCACCAAATAATTGTTTTCATCATTCAGTGAACATTTGCATTTGTAATTCGTAAGAAACTAATGTTTCTGCTTTGTATCCTTGTTTAACGTTCATTAAGTAACGCGCAACAGCATATCTGTATGCTTCGTTGCTACTTAAATCGGCTGCTTTGGTATCATTACGAGCTTTTTTCGCTCCGCTAAAGATCGCGTCAACATCAATTCCAGCAACTAATAAGGGGAAAATCCCCACTGGCGTTAACACTGAGAAACGACCACCGATATCATCGGGAATCACAAAGGTTTCATAACCTTCGTTATCAGCTAATGTTTTTAAAGCACCTTTTTTGGCATCAGTCACAGCGACAATGCGTGAAACGGCTTCTGCTTTTCCAACTTTTTCTTCTAGTTGTTTTTTGAAAATTCGAAAAGCAATTCCAGGTTCAGTTGTTGTTCCTGATTTAGAAACATTGACAATTCCGAACTCTTTATCTTTGAGATAGTCACTAACTTGTTGGACGTAAGTTGATGAAATGGTGTTTCCGACGTAGATTAATTCTACTTTATCATTGGCATAAAGCCCACGGATCATCTCTTCAGCAGCACGTGCTCCTAAATATGAACCACCAATTCCGACAACTAACAAGGTATCAATTTTTTGGCGTAAATTAGCGGCCACGGTTTTCATTTTCGCTAATTCGTTCTTATCAAAGGTATTGGCTCAGTCTACTCATCCGAGAAAATCGTTTCCGAGACCGGTCTTATCTTCGATCATGCTATGAACGGCGGCAATTTTTTCTGGTGAAAAAGCTTTGACATCGTTCGCAATAGTGGTATTTTCTAGATTTACTTTAATCATACTAATGTTCTCCTTTTTATAATTAAAAAAAATAAGATATTAATCTTATTTGTTTTTATCAGTTACTTGTTTGTCAACTGAAGATTTTAATTCTTCGAATCCCGAACCGTTTTCTTGTAATTTTGGTTTGTCATCCGATTTCAATAATTCAGGTCTTGTATTTTTAAATGACAATTTAGTTTGTTTTTTGGCACTATCGTATGAAATTACTTCAACTTCATATTCTTCTCCAACTTTAACAAAATCGTTAATGTCGTTTACAAAATAGTCTGAAAATTCAGAAATGTGAATTAGGCCTTTTACGCCTTCTTCTGATACAACATCACAGAATGCTCCAAATGAAGCAATACTTGTAATTTTTACGTTAATTTTATCTCCGCTTTTAATCATTGGTCTTTTTTCTCCTTATCTGGGTTTATTTTACTACTTATTTGAAAAAAAGATACAATATAGACTATTTTTCTAAGAAAATACCCAGAATATTAATAACTGTTGAAGCACAGGTAATGCGCGATTTTTGGGCTCCGACATTCTTGAAAATGACAAGTTCCCCCAGAACGTTGGCGTCAAACGGTTCTCCCAACAACATTTTTTTGTATTCAGCAATGATTTCTTGAATTGCCGCTTTAGATTTACCTTGAATGGTTTGACAAAAAGTGTCTGATGACGCCAACGAAACGGCGCATCCTTCACCTTCAAATGCGATGTGAGTGACAATATCGTTTTCTGATGCAATCTCTAATTGAATGCGATCACTGCATGTTGGCGATTGGGCTTCATATTTTTCCCCTTGATTTTTAAAACCTTTAAATTGGGGATTGGCATAGTGCTCCATTATTTTGGCACGTAAATCGCTAGTATCATTATGTTCCATATTAATTCCTTACAGAATAGCATCAAGTCATTCTGTTTTTCCTTTCTTAATTGCTTTGAAAAGTAGTTCTAATTCCTCTTTTGTATTTAAAAATGAGAAGCTAGCACGAACTGTTGTTTTGCAGCCGTTGAATTCACACAACATTTTGGCGCAGTGTGAACCGGTGCGGACTGAAATGTTTCATTTACTTGATAAATAAGTTCCAAAATCTTGTGATGGCACATTTTTAATATTAAACAAGATAATCGGACTGTCGTTCTCAATGTTGTAAACTTCAATATCAGTATCGTGAATATTTCTTGCCAATTCACGGGCATATGCTTTTAATTCGTGTTCTTGCGCACGAATTTCAGCTAACGAAGCTTCATTCTCGAAGAACGCAAACACTTGATTGAAGGCGTAAATCGCACTTGCATTGGGTGTCCCAGCCTCAAATTTATGGGGAATGTTAGTTAACACATATTTATCAGTGGTAATAACGTGGTTGTTTCCCCCGCCGTAAAGCAACGGATCCATCATTTCGAGAACCGCTTTTTTTGCTCACATCACGCCAAGTCCAAATGGGCCAAACATTTTGTGGGTTGAAAATGCTAATAAATCAACATCTCACGCTTTGACATCAGTTTTTTCGTGTGCGATACTTTGTGCTGCATCAATACAAATTAACATCTCGCCTTTAATTGCTCTTGCTGCTGCACTAACGGCGGCAACATCGTTCATTGCCCCCATTGTGTTACTGCATGATGCGAATGAGAAGATGGCTGTTTTTGCATCAATCACTTCTGTTAGTCTTTCGGTCATGATTAAACCGTCGGCATCCAACGGAGCATAACGCAATTCAAAACCAATTTCATCACGTAAAACCATTCACGGCAGCAAGTTTGAAGCGTGCTCAATAGTGGTAATAACGACGTTATCACCGGCTTTAAGGTGTTTTTTTAACCCAAAAGCAATTTGGTTTAATGAATGGGTGGTTCCACTAGTAAAGACAATTTCGTCTTTGCTGTCACAATTAATAAACTGTGCGACTTTTTCGCGGCATTCTTCAATGGCTTTCGTTGCAATATAAGCGTTATCAAAGTCAGCGGTATGGGGATTTGCATTAATTTTTTGCATAAACTCCATTTCAGCAGCAATCACGCTCTGTAATTTGAGATTGGTTGCGGCATTATCTAAATAAATTCCGTCATTGTTAGTAAAATACGGGAATAAACTGCGTAAATTTTTCATTTATTTTCTTCCGTTCTGTTACTTTAATTATTACAAAAATAACGTCCAAAAGTCGGATTTTTTCAAAAAAAAGTTTGATATTTTCTATATTTAGACACAATATCTAATATAATATA
>JALAGN010000022.1 GCA_022712415.1 Spiroplasma sp.
CCTAACGTCAACGGAATTACTTTGTTGTATACCAATTGGATCGGCACATTTAAGTAAGTCCCGTTACTGTAAAATCAATGGAATAAATCGAGTGGACTATAACTAATTAGCTCCTTTATTTTTTGCTCTTTCATATAATTCTTTCTCCTTTTCTTTTGGGTCGTACAACCTTACGTATATTAGTTTACCCTCTTTTCGCAATTGTTTCACGATGACGTAATTATCACCGACAACATTTACCAATCACAAATCTTTATTAAGTCTTTTACATTGTTTTTTTAAGAATATTGTTTTATTGTCTTTGTCTAACAAAACCATTAGAAACTCCCCTTTCTTAATAATGGATTAACATTGTTAATTGTATTTTTTAATACCGGCATAATAGCATAACAAGCGGCATCTCAACAGTCGTCCATATAGTCTAGCATTTCAACTTTATAGGTTTGTGCCGACTTATTGTCTTTGTATTTCATAGCCGCCATTTGTCGCAATAAGTTAGGTGTTAAATCTTTATTCATTCCCAATTTCCCTTGCGACATTAATAAGTGTCAAGCGTCAATTCTGTCTTTTGTAAATCACACTTCTTTTTCAACGGGAACGAATACAATCTTTCTTAACGCGCCATAACGGATCGGGTCGTGGCATTCCTCAATCATAGCAGCGACAATTCTATTTAACATATCGATTGCCACAAGACCACCACTTCCGTAGTCTGTCCTAATAATCAATTGACCTTGGCGCATTTCTTTTTTAACGATGTTGTCAACGGCACAATTTATGATATCTTGATAAATTTGGTTTAACGATTTGTGTCCTCCACTGATGTTGTCGTGGTAATACTCCGCTACACAATGGTAACGAGTTTGCTCATCGTTTGCTCCGACAATTTGTAATGTGGTCGGGTGAGCTGTTGCCGCTTCACTATATCCTAGGTCAAGTCCGGCATAGTAATTAGTAATTCGGAAGTCCAACTCTTTCCTTACTCTTGGTAAGTATTCTCCGAATATCGTACCTTGGAGCGAGCCTGGCATTCCATAATATCACGGTATCGCCTTAATTGGGTCGCTTATCAATAACTCCTCTAACGCATTTTTCTTGGCGTCGGACAGATAAGGATTGACCTTTCAATTGGTGTAATGATTTAAGCATAATAGCGATTTACCGCCACCAATTTTCTTTTTTCAAATCGTCAACATTTGACCGTACGCTTTCATGTAATTGATATCAAAAGGAATATTGGTATTTAAGTATTTAATGTGGTCTTGATCATCCCGGTCTGGATTACAACTTGTTCAATGAATTTCTCTTTTGGCACCACGAATTGAGAAGCGTAAGTCTTGGTAATCCTTTTGGAAACACTCATTAGCTTCTTCAACTCAATCAATACTCAATTCAAAGTCATAACATTTAGCAAGTCCTTTCAAGTTATTCTCAGAATTCGAATTGGTAATTCCCAATACTTGAACGAATGAACCATTTGCAAATGCGAATACCGGATAACTCGATTTCTTACTGCTTCCGGTAAATGAGTAATTCAATCCCAAATCATCAAGCGCAACTTTAATTTCACTCACCAATTCCGGCACCGACTTTGTCATTTTTCTAGCGCAATAGAACGCTACTTTTATATCGTACTCTTGAGCGACCGCTATTATTTTGGCGAGAGCAATTGAGAAGCAAGTTGTTTTACCGCTTAATCGTGATCCACTCCAATTATACTCAACTGGTATCTTACTTCAATCACCCGTAATCATTGCAACCAATATATCGTCCATATATTCGTAATCCTTAATTAACTCCATTCTTAACCTCCTCGAGTGTGATATCTTTCAACCTCATGTAATCTTTATTTTCCAAATCGAAATTAGCGACATTGACGTTAATAGCTTGCTTGTCGTTTTCAGTTTCACCGAATTTCAAGCTTTCAAATACTTTAAGACGTCCGACTTTATCTTTTAATAGATCGTCAATTAAATCATTTTCGAAATTGGCAATCGCATTATTTAGCAACACCTCTTTCTCTTTTGCATCAACACACCTTTTATCAGTAATCCGTCCTTGATAGTCCTTACTCATACTAAATCACGATAGTACTCGGTACTTATGAGGCGTCTTATTATTTTCGCTGCAAAATTTTAGCAATTTCTTAAAATGACTTTGAAATTTGGCGATTTTACAATATCGTCAATCGAATATTTTATTTCATTTTTGATAAACTTTTTTATTTTCTTTCGGCATTTTGACACCTCATTTCAACAATATTTTAACATTTTTGTGTTGTTTTTGAACACTTTTTAAGGCACAAAAAAAGGACTAATTAAAGTCCTAATCATTTTTTAATTTGTTTTTTGGCAAAATCAATATTCTCGTAGAATTCACCTTCACTCTCAAGAGTAGCGTATTTTTTAGAATACTCTTTTATTAGTTTGCACAAATTAATAGCTGCATTATGATATTTTGCTTCGGCGATAACGTCGAACACTTCACTTTTAATTAAATCTAGCATTGTTCGAAATCCTCGTTTCCTTTAATTAATTCAACAGCAACGTTGCATTTTTGAAAATATAAAAGGAATTCGTTACTTTCGCTTTCTTTATTTCCTTTGTCAACTATTTCGAACAGTCCTTCACAAGCGTCATCAATTGGCAATTTAACACCTTTAACTGTATAACCTATGTGATTTGCTCGGCACAATCTTTTAACACAATCTTCTAATTGAGTTTTGATTTCTTTTTCTAATTTTTGTCTTTCTGTTTTTGTCATTTTATGTTCCTCCCATACCTCTTTCAGGTACATTTATATTGTAGCACAATGTAATACATTGTCAACAAATAAATTGAAATATTTTAAATTTTTTTAAAATTGCCGGAATTGAGCCCGGAAAAATAAAAATATACCTAACGATTATCCGTTAGAATTCAAAAAAATAAAACTACTTAGTAGCCCTCATGTAATCCTTGGTTAATTATTTTTTAATTTTGAAATTCACTTACATTTCCACCCAGCGTTTTTTTAAAATGACGATCGGAATTATTATTGTTGCCCGACCTGCCCGCTTAACATTTCTCAACTATGGCGATTTCTCGCCCCTTGTGTAGAAGTTACGATTTTCACCCCGTCCGGTTCCAGCTGGATAATCAACCTCCGGAAAGTCCAATGTTCGCTCCTTGGGAGTGTGGCCTCCCTCAATATTCAGTTAAAAAAAATACCCCAACTTAACTTTTGTCTGCAAAAACACCCATAATTGGAATTAGTTAAGTCGGGGTATCTTTGCCCCTTTATTAAACCACATAATGTTTAATTTGTGCCAATTTTTTTTAAAATA
This sequence comes from Spiroplasma sp., assembly GCA_022712415.1. Classification (GTDB taxonomy): domain Bacteria; phylum Bacillota_I; class Bacilli_A; order Mycoplasmatales; family Mycoplasmataceae; genus JALAGN01. The sequence continues at coordinate 3,326 of JALAGN010000022.1, forward strand.
TTTATAAAACCTAGTGTTTATGGGGGTTTAAATAAAAAAAACTTTTCACCAGAGGCCTCTCAGACACTCAAGGATTATAAAAAGTAAGGTAATTGTGTAATACATTGTGCGACATTCAACGTTTTTGACAATTGATTAATTTAAAGTTTTGTTTGACAATGTGCTACATTGTGGTATAATCCAGTTGAGGAGGAAAATAAAACGAAAACAGATAAATTTATATTGACGCAAGACCATAAATATATTTGGAACGGTTTTAGTGTTTCAACTATTGTGTCTTTATTGACAGGCACGAAATACGACCATATAGATCCAAAGATATTGAAAATGGCGCAACAAAAAGGAACGTGCGTACACTGACAACTTGAGACTGACATTAGAAAATGTATCTGTCCGGGCAAGATTTTAGCGCACATTAACATCGCTGACGGAATGCGTAAAGTAAGAAGCTTGTTATTTGATAAGTGAAATATTCCGGCGAAGTCAAAAGAAGGGCGAGAAGTTACGGTAATCAACGAGTATCTAATCGGTCAAATTGATTTAATTGTTGATAGCCCGAAATATACAATTATCGTCGATTACAAAACGACAAAGGACGAGCATTTAGAAAGTTGAAAAATACAATTAGTACTTTACAGTTGACTTGCGGCAAGTCCATGTTCAAAAACTAAATATTACATTATTCATAAAAACGTTTTAAAAGAAATCAAAGTCAGTAACGATGATTATTTTAATATAGTTAAAAAAGCAAAGGAGATTATTGAATTATATGGAAATTAAAATTTACAAAGATAAAGAGTTGTTAGAAAACTCAAAATTAAAAGAATATAAATCATTGGCTAAACAAGTTGCGGAATTGGCATTAACTGATTTCGACACACTAGAAGAATACAACAATCTAAAAAAAGAGGTTTCGGAAGTCCAAAAAAAAGTTAACACATTTGCGGAAACTGAAATCAAACCAATTAAGCAAGCATTCGACGCTGCTAAAAAAGTAGTTTTGGATCTAGAAAAACAAATTGTGGACAAAATAAAAGAAGCTAAAAAAACGTTTGAAGCAGAAGCAATCGCAAAAGGAATTATATTGCCGAAAATCGTAGTTGTTAAAATCGACTGCTGCGGTGATTGTGGCTCAACAAATATTATTAAAAAAGAGGTGGTGAAATAATGGCACAAGCTGCTGCGAAACCGGAAAAAGAACCGGCTAAAAAATTAAATCTTTATCAAAAAATCGTACGTTTACAATGAGAAGCGGTCGAAATTAAAAAAAGCGGTAAAAACGAATTTGCGAAGTACCCTTACAAAAAATGAAGCGACATTAAAGCGGCGATTGATAGCAAAATGCTAGAATTAGGTTTATGCCTTGTCCCAGAGGAAGTGTCAGTTGCTGATATGAATTTATCATTAGGAAATGTCGGTAAATTTTCAACTGTTACCTATAATCAAAAATGAAGTTTGGTTAATGCCGACAATCCCAGTGAACGACAAACATTTATTTTTCCAGTAATTGGGCTAAATAACGACGGTCACGATAAAGCTCACGGTTCAGGAATCACGTATACTGAAAAATACTTGTTTAACATGTTGGGATTGCTTCCAGACGAAAGTTTGGATCCAGACGAACAAGATAAAAGAACAGTTTCTAAAAAAACTGCTCCGAAATATGACGACGGATTTACCAATTTTGAGGATTGTGAAGCTGGTTTCCCCGCTTATCCGGGTGAATTTACAAGTCAATTCATTCCGCCAACAAAATTAGTGCCTAAAAACGAACCTGTTTTTAAACCGGAAGTTAAAGTACAAAACACGCCAAAAAAAGCTGTTGAGACCCCCGCTAGCACCAAAAAAGTTAATCGAGGTAAGTTTATTGA
>JALAGN010000023.1 GCA_022712415.1 Spiroplasma sp.
GGTGGAGGCTCGAGTGAGTTTGTCATTTACAATGACAACTACGAAGTAACAGAGGCGGAGTATCCAACAAATAATTTGGATCCATCACCAATTTTAAATTATGAAAAATCATTTCCACTTTTGGAAACACAAAAAAAATTGGATCGTAATATTTTAATTTCATCTTATCTAATCATGAAAACATTTATTACCAATCCAAAAATTATTGTGAAACAAAAAGATATCATCGCTAATATCCCAGAACAATTTCAAACGTTAGCGCAGTTCATTAGTGAATTGCGAATGAACAATCTTGAAGTTAGTGCTGAGGAGTTACTTGATAAAATGAAAAGTGATAAAAGAAATTATCAACAATTTCAAAATATTGAATCGCGTTTGACACCACACGAAAAAAATGTGGTGCCAGATAAAATTTGAATTCGGGATGCATTGAAGTTTTTAAAAATGCATTCCACAATTTCTAATGAGCTTGAGATTTTTGAAACATCGCAAAGTAAAATTAAAAAAATTCAAAAATTAAAATCATCTGACAACTCGTCGTTAAGCGATGAGGAGAAAGAACGGCTTAACAATTTAACAACAGAGGTTGAGGTATCAAGTCAATTATTACAAAACTTAAATATAAATAGAGGAGAAGAATAAAATGGAAATTAATATGAAAAAATTCGAAACATTTAGTGAGTTCAAAGAGTACCTTTGAGATTTCTTAATGAAGTATGATAACGAAATAGCACAGGAACAAATTTATGAAGTAATCAATAAAAAATTTAAAGACATCGATGAAGAAGAAATTGATTTATTGTTTGATGAGTTAAGAACACGTGATGTTGTCTTTACTGATGAATTAATCGATGAAGAAGATTTAGAATCACTTGATGACATTAAAGTTGAAGACGAAGAAGAGGACGAAGAAAAAATTGATTCGTTGTCGGCTGAAGAAATGCGTAACGAAATTAAACGAGCAAAAAAAATTGCATCGAACGCCAAATCGCAAACAACTGTTAAATATCGTGTTGGTGGAATTTCAAACGATACAAAAGTTCAAGACATTATTAAATCATACTTCCACCAAATTGGATCATCAAAAATTTTAACAAAAGATGAAGAAGTTGAATACGCCATCATGACTGAAAGTGAAGATGAAGAAATCAGAAAAGAAGGTCGTGACAAATTAATTACTTCGAACTTAAAATTGGTTATCTCTGTTGCCAGAAAACACTTAAACCGTGGTTTAGATTTCGCAGACTTAATTGAAGAAGGTAACGTTGGATTAATGAAAGCTGTTGACAAGTTTGATTACAAAAAAGGATTTAAATTTTCAACTTATGCAACATGATGAATTCGTCAAGCGATCACTCGTGCAATTGCTGACCAAGCAAGAACAATTCGTATTCCAGTTCACATGGTTGAAACAATTAACAAAATTACAAGAATTGAAAGACAACTAACACAAGAGTTAGGACGTGAACCATTACCAGACGAAGTTGCTAAACGTTACGGAAATGGATTGACTGCTCAAAAAGTTGTTGACATTAAAAAACTTTCAATTGAACCTGTTTCATTAGAAAAACCATTTGGTGATGAAGATGATACTCACTTCGGTGACTTCGTTGAAGATAAAGATATTGCAGCACCAGATGAATATGCCGAACGTGAAGAACTACGTGAAGTGATTGATGAAGTCTTCCAAGAAATTCTTTCTCCTCGTGAGGAAAAAGTTGTGCGTATGCGTTTTGGAATTTTACCAACAAAATTAAGAACGCTAATTCGTTTAGCTGAAGAATGTGAAGATGCATCAGCACCAGAACTAAAAAAAGCAGTAACAATTTTAGATTTCCATTACGATACTCAAGTTGAAAGAATTCAACACATTCGTAATCAACAAGCGGAATCAAAAACTGCTCCGAACAAAAAAGAATTTGAATCTGTGGCAAAACATATTTCAAAATATTCTTCACCAAAAACTTTAGAAGAAGTTGGAAAAGAATTGAACGTTACTCGTGAACGAATTCGTCAAATTGAAGCGAAAACAATTCGTAAATTCAAACCTTCTGTTTCAAGTTCAAAAGCTAAAATCCTTCGCGACTTCTTTAAAGGGTAGTCATGTCATTTTTAACACCGCGCTTATTTGCAATTGCTAAAATGGTTGATATTGAAGATGTAGTCGCAGACATAGGAACAGATCACGCATATTTACCAATCTACTTAGCAAAAGATAATAAAGCAAAAAAAATATATGCGTGTGATATAAATGAAAAACCACTTGAAGTTGCAAAACATAATATTAATTCCTTCGATGTGAAAGATAAAATTGAATTAATTTTATCGGATGGAATTAGTTGATTGAAACATCGTCCAGCAATTCATATTAATGAATGTATTATTGCCGGCCTTGGTTCCAATACCATGTTGGATATTTTAAAAAATGATTCGGATCAAATTGATTGCTACATTATAGCATCACAAACATCGTTTGATCCAATCAGAGAATGAGTTAAAAAAAATAAATACTTTATTGAGCAAGAAACAATCGTGCTTGATAATGAAATTTTGTATGAAGTTATCAAAGTAAATAAATTTGCTGGGACAAAAGTAAAAAATAAATTAGATATTTTATTTGGTCCCATTTTAAGAAAAGAAATTAATCAATTATTTCTTGATAAGTGAGTTAGTGAAGAAGCGAAACTCCGTAACCTGCTAATCCAAGTTCCGGAACAAGATAGCAAGCATAAACAAATTCAAAAAAAACTTAAACTGTTAGGTAAATTTATTAACAAGGAGTTAAAGCAAAATGAAACAAATTAATGCAAGTCAATTGTATTCGTATTTAAATGATTTATTCCCGCAATCTTCAGCTGCTGAGTGAGATAAAGTTGGTTTCCAAATTCCCGAAGTTTTTGGAACACCACAACAAGACAAACTCCAAAACGTTGTCATCTGTCTTGATGTTACCAGTGAAGTTGTTGAATATGCGATTGAAAAAAAATCAAACTTAATTATTTCTCGTCATCCTTTTATTTTCAATGAAATCGATTTGGAAAAGAAAGATGAATCTAAAAAAACCAATTATCAAAAACTGGTTGCCAACGGCATTCAAGTTTTTTCCATTCATACTAATTATGATGCGTCAGATAAACAATCGTTGTTGAATTTAATTGAGTATAAATTAAATGTTAAAGCAGCCAAAAAATTAGAAGCCGCACACGAAATCTTTGACATCAAATTATTAAATGAAATTACCAACAAACAATTAATCGACGATTTGAAATTTATCTTTGGCATTAAGTATGTTAAATTTAATGCTAACTTAAATCTAGAAGATAATGTTTCTCGTTTTTACATTTGTCCGGGAGCGGGCAGTTCTCTCATGAAAGAACACGGCCTTAAAAATTGCACCTACGTGACAGGGGAGGCAAAGTGAAGTGATTTCATTTATGCCAAAGAAAATGGGATCAATTTAATTATTGTCGGTCATTATATGGAAAACTATTTCATTGATGATATTCAAACAAAAATCACTAAAACATTTGGTGAAGAACTTGATTGTTTTAGTTTTGATATCAAAAATATGTGAATGATATTTTAAAGACTTTTTAGTCTTTTTTTAATTTATAATTTATTTGTGAAACGCGAAAGTTGGTAGAAGAATGCAACGATTCAAAAATTTTATAATCCGTTTGAAACCGTTTAAAAGAAAATATCGGACTTTTTGTCTTGGTATTTTCTTGGCGTGCTGTCTCTTATTTTTCTTTATCATGTTAATTGGTGCATCGTGCGTTCCGAACGTCCACAACGGATTCTATTATTTTATTAATGGATTCCACGCCGTTTTTGAAAATTATGGTAGTGAAACCAAAGCTTGTATGGGATTTGTGATCGCTGGATTTGTGATTGCCTACATTCCGTTTATTTGTGTGCTTCCCGTATTCTACTTTTTCCTTGCCAACTTCATCATCTTTGAAGTGTTGAGTGAGAAATTTCAAAATGTTACTTTTGTGAAATATCGTAAATGAGCTTACTTTATTCACTTTGCCGAAATTGCGGTGTTGGGATTAGTCATTCCAGGGATTATCCTGTTAACGGCAGGATATAGTCCGTTTTATTACCCAAGTTTATTTGGAGCATTTGGTAATCTCTTTCAACCAGGGGCTAAACACTTAATTGGAATTGCCATAATCCTACATTTTGGAATTGGATATGTGTTTGCTGTGATCATTGTTGGTTGAGTGATCTTTATGGCGTTAGCCTGAGTCTTTGGCCAAATCCGCCGCTTCTTTGCGTATGTCGGAAAAATTATTTCTGATGCGCGCCAACGTCGCTTGGAATTAAAACTAGAACGAAAAAAAGCCAAACAAAAAGAGTAAAATAGAAAGATAGGACGGTGAAATTATGAAGAAATTACTAGGATGGTTAATGTCTTTTAGTATTGTTGCTTCAGTCGGCAGCGGTGCCGCTGCTTGTTCAAACTCGAATTTTGATTTGTATTCAACTGCGAGCTTTGCTGAAAAAATGACTTCGTTAAGTGATTTAAATAGTGAATTACTAAAATCAAGCGGCTTTCGCTTGGCGTGAAAATATAATGCAACCGTTTTAAAAAATTTTGTTGATAGTTTAGTCGAAAATAGTGGGGACATTAAAGAAGGTACTTTAGTGTCACAATTAACTGCTAATGCACGTTTAATTATTGTCGCAAATGATGCGTTGTACCAAATTGGGAAAATCCCGGGTTACCATTGAATTACTGAAAAATTACGAATTCAAGCAAGTAACTTTCAACTATACAATCCAGATTCTTGATCGTCTGATAACCTACCAAATACCTTGGATATTTTCGCACGTTTTGTTTCGTCGTGAATGCAAGAAATTAATGATTGAGGGCTATCAATTACCTTTTTTGAAAATAAAAACACCGAACCCGGTGCACCAGTAGTTTATGTTCCATGACATGGAATTAATGCACCGATTGGTTTGCGTGTTAATATCAACCAAAAAATTGTGTCTTACAATGGAGAAATTCAAATCGGTAGTTCCAATCCCAATGCAATTCATTACAAAGCAGATGGAACACCATGAGAAATTTACCCGGGAATTGAGGACCAAAATTACATTTACCAAGGTTGAGTTTCGGGAACAGACATTATTTCAATTGATGGAATGACAAAGGATACAGAAGATGCCGCTATTGCCTCTGATGCTTTAATTTACACTCCGTCATCAATCGATTTAATTAACAATAAATTGAGTGATTTTGCTGTTGATGATATCATCAATGAATTTACGGACCTCTTTAAAAGCGAATTGGAAGATTCTATTTTAAATAATCCAATTTATTTGGGAGATGGAACCAAAAACCAAAACGTGATTGATCGTATTAACAACGCTCCGTTTATGACATTGTTCAAAGTGATGTTAGGTCGTCGCAATATGGAAGATAGCCAATGAAAAAATATTTATGGAAAAGTCGATATTGATAGTGACGAAGAAAAAATCCAACAAATGACATTAATTTCGGACAGTTTGTGAGACGATGTAATGATATTTGTTGATAGTGTCAATGACCATAATGCAGAATTGAGTGAGGAAGACCAAAATAATGTCAAACTCTTAACAGACTGAAAAGATAAAGATTACGGAGTCTTTGATACCGCTAATCGAGATATTGAAAATCATGCCCAAGAATTGGAAGATGCTATTAAAGCGTTACTGGAAAGTTCGCGTCAATTCATTAATGACGATCACGAATATTATGCTTTAAATGTGTCACACATTATAAATGTCCAAGCCTTTTTCTATAATGGTGATGGTGTGAAATTGTTTACTGATATTGATTTAACCCTCTACGGGAATAATGATGACTATAACTTTGGCGTTTACATGTTTGGAAGTGATCCGACATTTGATAAAAATAATATCTTACAATTTATTGACAAACACGGTAAGCAAATTTATCACCCTGATGATAGTGAAACACCAGGTAAAGTTGCCGACCGCGGTTTCAAAAACGTCTCAGTTTACCAACGTTTCAAAAAAGAAGCAGGAACAATGTGAACAAACTACAATGCTTATGCCGATGCCATTTGACCATGAGCGACTGTTCACGATGATTTCACACTAGTTGGAGCTGACATATTAAATCCAAGAACATTACCAGCACTAGCAAGTAAATATTCTGACTTAGGTGACCCAACACAGACTGATTGATTTGATGATGACAGTAATGGATATTTGAAAAAAATGGGTCTAACAACCGGAAAAGATATAACATTAGGTAGTTTTGCATCACTCTTTAGTAGCGCGGTGCGAGGAAAAATCAACCGGATTTTTACCTTCAATCCTGAAAAAGGGACAATGCCTATTTGAAATATTAATAATAAAGCTGTTAGTGCGGACGTTTCCTTAACTGGTGATAAAACAACTGGTGTCATCACTTATGACAAATCAAAACCATATAATTATGACGACGATATTGCTTTTTCTGACATAATTGCGGCAAAAGGTGTCAACCAAGGAAAACGAATTCTATTCCCGACCGAATTTGTGGGACAAGGTACAACACAAGATGCCACACCGGTGTCTGATATTCGTAGTAAATTGTACAAAAATGGATATGATGAAGAAAAAATTAAGTTAGTTGATTATAATATTCTGTATGGAAAAGCCAATAGTAGTGGTGAAATTACATCAGAACAATTTACATACGATTACATTAATCATAATCAACAGATCTTAACCGATGACAGGACCGCGATTAATGGTTACAAAGCCTTTATTCGAACTACCACTCAATCAAAAACACCGATCCCGGACTCATTGAAGTATGCTTTAAAAAACTTCTACCAATATTGAGTACTATGTAACCCTGACAAAGAGGGACACGGTTATAATCCCAACGCTGCCGCTTGTGCAGGAGAATAAAAAAACCTAGGCTGGGGGCCTAGGTTTTTTAAATATTTAAGTATTATAGAATCTCATAAGAGAACTGATTGTGAATATTTAAAAATATGAATGAGTAATTAATTGTTTTTAGTCGTAATAACAAAACAATTTAGAAAGGATGTTTATGAAAGATTTATTATCAAACTTTTAGCTTGTGAATAACTTACACTTATTACGACGCCCCAAAAGGGACAAAAATATTTTAGTTCAAATTGAACAATTTATCAAGTGATATTTTTAAAAAGTACACGAAAATGTGTATTTTTTTTAAAATAATCGATTTGGTTGTGTCCGCTTTGCGATAAAATGGGCGCAAAATTTAGTATAATATAGATGGTGATTTTATGGGAAATAATTTTAAGAACTTGTTTGAGTCCAATATTTATCAATCATTCGAAGATAACTTAAATTTCTTCTCACATTTTAATATAACTGTTGACGATCTAAATAATGCCTTTGTCTTTATGGACAAAGGGTATGATGATCCAGAAAAATTAATGCAAAGCGTAGAAGCAAACATCCATAAAATGTTAAACCTTTTAATTGGGCATAAAAAGGATGCTAACGGTAAATACACAGTCCCAGTTGCGGAAAGTGAAATTCCGGTCAGCAAAGCTTATGTCACTGGAATGTTTTTTACTGCGATTCGACTATTATCTCAAGAAGGGCTTTACGTCATTCACCGTGATGTTAAATCGTTAGCAAAAATTAATATCCCAAAAGTCGATGATTTTGATGGGAAATATCGGATTGAAGAATACCGTTATGGTTTAAGAACATTTCTTGAAGGAATTGCGATTTGATTCTATCGTATTGTGGATAATACAAACGAAGTGCGTGATGTCTTAATTAATCACAATAATTACTTTGATAAAGGTTTATTTAAATTACATGAATACCGTAATCTCTTTGTCTGAATTTGAATTTGATCCCAACTCCGCGTTGTGATTGAATTTCATGACTTTGAAAAACAATGGGATGACCAACAACGTGAATGACCTGAAATTGAACACAACTGTTTAAAACCATTCCATTTCTACATTAATGCGTATGAAAAAGAACATTATCATGAAATTAAAGATGACATTTATAAATTAACCATGTGACGGGAAGAATTAGCCCGTGATGAATATGAAGAAATGTATGAAAACGCCCAACAAAAAATTCGTTATGACGAAGAGTTAACGTATGAAGAATATTTAAAAGTCGTTGACTCAATTAAAAATACCTTTAATTATTATGCCGCTTTCTTTTTAGATGGCTACTTTGACACTTTAATTGAAACAATTAAAGAACATCACCATATTGTAATGGATGAAGAAAAGTTAAAAATAATTGTGCATTCACTCTTGTTTGATATTGATTCATTGCGTGGCAGTGATTATGGTCACGACTTTTACGCCACCGGATTATTCCACAGTCCGCTACTGACATTGAAAGACTTGTATGGGAAACCAGTCATTATTGGTTATCCGGAAATCATTGAATTATCACGTCGTTTAAATCAAATTTATGATTTCCCCAACACACCAACAAATGAAAAAATTAAGAGTGTGATGGAAATGGACTTTAAGAAATTCTTAGTGAAACAAATTGAACGAACTGATCGTCGTTACAACGTGCGCTACTTTAAATACCAAAATAAATTTGAGTACGAACTGGGAAACGAAAAGAAAGATAAAATGGTAACACAATACGACCAAGTCGCTTTTGATATCGGATCGAACTACTTATTTTTCTGTGATGAATTCTTTTTCCGAAACGAACCAATTCTCTGAGCAGAATGAAAAAACGATGTGAAAATGTTTATTGGAAACGAATCATATTCCAATCGTTTTGTGAAACGAAAAATCTTGCCGGTGCTAAAAAATATGAAACGGATCAAAAAGGATTTTGCGATTGATGGTGAAACCAAATTGATTTATGTTATTTTCACTAATCTATTTTTCAATCATCCCTCAAAATACGAAGTTAATGGCATCACATATTACGTCATTAACTACACAGAAGTTAACTACTTCTTAAAAACAATGGTCTTTAAAAAAGACCAATCATCAATTAAGTTTGAATTCAATAATATTAATTTGGAAGACGAACTAAATAAAAAACATAAAGCGAAAAAGAAAAAATAATCCAATAGTCGGGGACACAGTGTTCCTGACCAAGGATTATTTTTTTAATATTCAATACCCAGACGAGCGTTGGTACCTTCGTCAAAGTAATGTTTTAGCGGATTCACTTCTGATATCAGATTGGCCACTTTTTCAAGAGCAGGAAAAAGTTTACGTCCGGATAAAGCAACTTCGACGTGCGGTGCCTTATTCTTTAAAGCATCGATTAATTCTGCTTCAGTGATAAATTGGTTTTCAACAGTCCCTAAAATTTCGTCAGCTAACACCAAATCGTATTGACCACTTTTCAAAGCGGCGGCAAATTTTGCAAAACCAGCACGAGTTTCCGCTTTAAATGTTGCGCGTTCTTCGTCGTTCATCTCCCATATAAATTTAGTTGAAAAATGATAATGGTTTTCAATCTCAATCCCTATTTTAGCCATGATGGCATTTTCACTCGTTGCTCTATTTTTTAAAAATCGAAAGTATTTAACGTTGAGATTAGCTCCTAAAGCACGGAGTGTCATTCCATTTAAGATACTTGTTTTTCCTTTTCCATTGCCACAATAGACATGGATCATCCCTTGATTCATACTGTTACCCCCTTATAATCGTATTGTAAATATTATATAATATAGGGGAATTAAAGAGGGCAAGTATTTATGAAAAAACTTTTAAACATTATTGGAGCAAGTGTTATTCTATCGTCAAGTGCGGTTGTGGCGTCATGTTCGTTAGATCCTTCCGCACCAATTGAAATTAATGATGCCATTGATTTACAAAACTTTTTTAATAAGTTACAAAATAATCGACCAGAATTATCAAGTGACTATAATGCGGCGTTTGATGGGCAAAACGCCAAATATATTGCAGCGTTAGAAGAAATTTTTGACCAAGAAAAAGTGGTGCGTACACCATTTATTCAAAAATTATTAAAAGCTGATTTTTATGACAACGATAAAAGTACCATTGGTTATGATATCCAAAAAACCGGTCAAGTATTGGGTGGGGGTAGTTTAGTACGTGATGGTGACCACAAAGTTAAACCTGACGTTGTTGACAAAAATTTATCCGATTACTTTTATGAAAAAGTCGCAAAACCGGATGAAAAACCAGTTGATAACCGCGTTGCTTTATCGACTGTCATTACATCAAAAAATTTAGATGAATTGGCCAATAACGATGCAGACACAATATTGAAGGCTGTTAAAAGTAAAAATAGTGATTTAAGTATTGATGAAGTAGAAGTTAAAGATATTAAGGATAAAAGTGCAACGGTCGCTGCCAAAAGTGGCTCAACAGTTTATACCGGTTCAGTTAGTGTAACATTTACGACTACTCCTGTAGATACAACAAAACCATTAACTGCTGATTTAACTGTCGTTGAACTTGGTGATATTAAGGATAATAAAGAAGCAACAATTTTAGCTGCTGTTAAAGCAAAAAACGCCGCAGTTGATGAAACACAACTTGAAGTTGCTGATATTACCAATAAGGGCGCAACAATTAATGTAATTAAAGATTCTAAAGTTTACGATGCCGGCGGAAGTGTTTCGGTTACTTATACTGTAACACCTGATGTTACAACAAAACCATTGACTGATGATTTAACAGACGTTGAACTTGGCGATATTAAGGATAATAAAGAAACAACAATTTTGGCTGCTGTTAAAGCAAAAAATACCGCAGTTGATGAAACACAACTTGAAGTTGTTGATATTACTGATACAGGGGCAACCATTAACGTTGTGAGTGGTTCTACAGTTTACGATGCTGATGGAAATGTGCCTGTAACTTTTGCCATTATACCCGCATCAAAACCATTAACTGATGATTTAACAGACGTTGAACTTGGTGATATTAAGGATAATAAAGAAGCAACAATTTTAGCTGCTGTTAAAGCAAAAAACACCGCAGTTGATGAAACGCAACTCGAAGTTGCAGATATTACTGATACAGGGGCAACCATTAACGTTATAAGTGGTTCTACAGTTTACGATGCTGATGGAAGTGTGCCTGTAACTTTTGCCATTATACCTGCATCAAAACCATTAACTGATGATTTAACTGACGTTGAACTTGGCGATATTGAGAGCAATGATGAAACAACAATTTTAGCTGCTGTTAAAGCAAAAAACGCCGCAGTTGATGAAACGCAACTCGAAGTTGCAGATATTACTGACACCGGAGCAACAATTAATGTTATTAAAGATTCTAAAGTTTATGATGCCGGCGGAAGTGTGCCTGTGACTTTTGCCATTATACCTGCATCAAAACCATTAACTGATGATTTAACAGACGTTGAACTTGGCGATATTGAGAGCAATGATGAAACAACAATTTTAGCTGCTGTTAAAGCAAAAAACACCGCAGTTGATGAAACACAACTCGAAGTTGTAGATATTACTGATACAGGGGCAACCATTAACGTTATAAGTGGTTCAACAGTTTACGATGCTGATGGAAGTGTTCCTGTAAAATTCAAAGTAGCAGAAGCACCAACCATGAATTATTACTCAATTTTAAATGTGCACCATCTTTTAGCTGATGGACCAGAATATAGTTATGATGACTATACAATGACCATCATGATTGGAAGTGAAGATCTCTTTAATCTTGATAATAAAGGATATGTCTACATTCCATTTACCATTTTGCCTGAATAATCCGTTTTCGGATTATTTTTTATTTAAATTTCCCATTGAATCCGATAAGCACTAGTGTTTATGGTATTGTGAAACTTGCTATTTCGGATGATTGGTATATTATTATAAATAATATAAATGAGGGGGTAATTAAATATGAAAAAGTTATTAGGTTTATTAAGTGCTGCAAGTTTAATCGCAACTACTGGGGCTAGTGTGGTTTCTTGTGGATTCGTATCAAGAACATCAAATTCTGATGATAACAATGGTAATGATGAAAAAGATGATTGATCAAAAAGCTTGAACCGTGTTATTACTGAAACCTATTTAGGAAATTTAGCAGAGAAACAATATAAAGATAAAGAC
>JALAGN010000024.1 GCA_022712415.1 Spiroplasma sp.
GATATATTCTTTTTTATATTCAAAAGTAAAACTATCTTTAAAGAGTGGGTTATTAGTGCCTGCTGAAAATTCAATTTTATCACCATCACCAATGAAATCTCCACCTTCTCCTGTATTCATATCTGTGTAACTAAAGTTTTGAAACAGATTTTGAAAGTCAAAATGTTCACGGACTCAATAATATAACGAATCATCAATAGGGTCAGATCCAAGCGGTATAAAATAGCGGACAATTAAATCTTGCACATTTGCATTAAACTCCTTCAAATCATCGGAAGGTTGAAATGAAATATATTTAGTAAAATCAACAATATCGATATTGCTAAACGATAACAAATCAACTTCAACGTCTGTTGTGTTTGTAGATTCCACGCCATCTGCATTATTTACTACTCATAAAGAAATTCTATATACTCCCGGCATCACAAACATGGGAGAAGAAATCTCACCCAACACTTCGATAGTTGGGGTGATGTATCAAAGATCGTAATCTTTATATTTATCCATAAAAAATTCGGAAATCTCATTGTTAATATCGATTAAAGACGCACCAACCACAAGCATATCCTTAATTTGATCTTTGTAATCATTTAAATCAATTTCTGGCAGCTTAACATCATCCTTATCACAAGATTGCACAGTTGTTACAACAAGACACAAGGGATTAGCCAAGAAAGTACCTAATAATAAATTTTTAAATCGCATAATACATCACCATTCATTCTTTCTAAAATTATACCACTTTTCAAGAAAGCAAAAAAATGTAGACTTCAGTCTACATTCTATCCGATCACAACGTCTTCTTCTAAATATTCAAAACGTTGTTTACTACTTGGTTTAATAAAGGCTAGTAAGGTGTTCGAAACACCAAGTTGTCCAATAAACATCACAAGAATTAATGTGATTTTTGAAGTAATCCCAAAGACAGCAAGATTAAATGGACTAAATCCCACGGTCCCGTAAGCCGAACAAACAAGGGTTAATAACTGAATAATCGTTATATCCCCATTCCGAACTCTAATATCGTTCACTTCTCCCTGACTCAGGTTGTTTAAAATCGCACTTTTGGAATCAAGGTAAATGATAAAAGTGGCGACAAACACAATCACGGCTGATAAGAAGAAAACAGCAAAGGCTCTTCTAACAGTGTCAGCGGGGATTTTTTTCTTATGCGCATCAACCGATTGCCGGTTCCGCATAATGGAGATGACCCCAATACAACAAATTGCAAATGTTGTGGTTCGAATTCCTCCGGCTGTTGATGACGGAGCAGAACCAATAAACATTCACACACTTAAGATGGATTGGGAACCGGCATTGAAATGGTTAATATTGACGGTTGAGAAACCGGCATTCCGTGACGCCGTGACATTAAAGACAATATCCATAAAGGAGACATATCATTTATTATGCACAACAGTTCCGTCCGCTAAATGTTGGTACAGAATTCAACTATCAGTTCCTGATGTTAATTCTGAGACATAAGTCAATACTGGTCCAAGAATTAATAGGACTGAATAAGTATAGAAATTTAATTTCGTAAATAATGAGAATTTAACTGTTTTCCCTTTACGACGAGCTTTAATTTTTTTCTTAATATCGTGGAAAGTTGGATATCCAAGCCCTCCAATAATTCATTGCATCATGAAGACAACTTGAATTAAATAACTACGATGTCCATCGACATTGTATGACATAATTGAGTTTTTCGAAAGAATATCGAATCCAGCATTATTGACGGCAGAAATAGAATGGAAAATGGCCATTCAAACTGATTGCCCGAAATTTTCGTGCGGATTTGAGAATGATTCCCCGATTAAGTTTGGATCCGTTGAAGGAACAGAGAAGTAAAATCCAAAGAAAAGCACAAAGAATCCAATTACTTCGACAATGGTTAAGAAAATAAATCCATCACGAATGGTTTCGACAGTGTTCGACAGAATGGAGTTACCTCGTTCTGATTGGGCAATTGACTGGTCATTAATTGAGATTTTTCGCCCAATAATAATGAAGACAACAATTTTGAAGGTAAGAATTCCAATTCCTCCAATTTGGATCATAATGGCAATAAAGAGTTGTCCTCAAAATGAGAAGTCCGAACTAGTTTGGAGCACGACAATTCCGGTGTCTGAGAACGCGCTTGACGCCGTAAAGACTCCGGACATAAAGTCCCAGTAGTTTGTTTTGTTGACGATAATTCCAGGAATTGATAGTAAAAATCCCCCGATCATCACAGTTAAAAAGTAAAAGAGCAGAATTTTCCCTGACACTTTTGACAACGGTCATCAGTTTTTCAGGCGTTTAAAAATCTCAGAGCGGTTAGCTTCACGTTTTTGGAGTGAGCGCTTCTGCTTTTTGTCTTCCCGTTTTTGTTTCTTTTGGGCCAGTTTTTTATATTTTAATTGCGCCTTTTCCATGCGGGCATTAAATTCAGTATTTTTATCACTTGTCGTGTTAACGTCGATTGATTTGTCAAAATCATCGTTCTTTTTCGCCATGAAATTGACCTCCTTCATCGTGTCAAATAATATATATTATACACCACATTAATGTATAATATGAAAGATATAGAGGTGAACAAAATGGCAAGACGTAAATCTTTTGCAGTTATTGGGGTTAATAACATCGGTATTTACACCACCAAATCACTGTTAGAAAAAAATCAGTCTGTTACACTATATGATAATGATAGTGAAAAATTAAATAAAATTATCGATGATGAATTAAATGGTGCTGAAGGAGTTATCATTGATAGTACCAATAAACAAGCACTCGAAAACAATGGTTTAACACAATTTGATGGTGTGATTGTTTGTTTTGAGAACAGTCTTGAAACAAGTGTTGTTACAACATTAAATTTAATCGAACTAGAAATTGAAAACATTATTGTCATCGCTAAAAACGAACGACATAAAAAAATTCTATTAGCAATTGGTGTCACTGAACAAGATATCGTTGTTCCAGGAACTTTAACTGGTCAAGTGGTCGCAACAAAATCGATTTTTGATATTGAATCAGAAGTGCAAACCAGTGATGGAGAGTTCATTTCGACAAAAATTACAATTACAGAACCAAGCATTTGTGACAAAACAATTGAGGAAAACAATTTAAATCCAAGTAAGGATTTCAATATTGTGCAAATTAAACGAAGCGGGAAAACTATTTTACCAGAGCCGAACGTTGTTTTAAAAGAAGGCGATATCTTAATGATCTATGCCAAATCAAACTTAATCAATGACTTAATTCTAAAACTATCTGGCGACAAAGACGTTACCTAAAATGCAAAAACACATCAATCAAATTGATGTGTTTTTTCTTATTTCACTTTTTTAATTAGAGTGACAATAACATCTATCCCCACTTCGGGATTAACATTTCCACCTGTCACTTTCATGAGTTGTCCCATCATTTGTTTTTCCACTCTTTCAGGTCGGTTTTCATATTGAGTTTTAATCAAATCATGATTTTGTTCCACAATCGGAAGTAATAATTTTTCAATGGTATCGCGATCAGAAATTAATTTTAAGTTTTGCTCTTCAATAATTTGATCGACATTCACATCTTTTTCAAAGATGATTGGCAAAATAATTTTAACGTGTTTTGAAGAGATAACACCGTCATTCATTTTTTGAATTAATGCGGCAAAGTTTTCAACAGTTAATTTACTTTCATTCAATGGTGTGTTAGTTGCGTTAACAAGACTTTGAATGTCAGAAATAATTAAGTTTGCAATTTTTTTTGGTTCATTAATTAAAACTAAAGTTCTTTCAAAGAAATCAACAAGTGTTAAATCACTTAATAAATAATTAACTTCTTTCATATCCAGTTTTAATTTTTCTAAATAACGAGTACGTTTTGTTTCAGCTAACTCTGGTGAATTTTTCAACACATCATCAATTCATTTCGCATCTAATTGAATCGGATGAATATTTGGTTCACGGAAGTAACGGTAGTCAACAGCACTTGATTTTTTTCGCATTAAAATAGTTTCTTGTGTTGCTTCATCAAATCTTCTTGTTTCTTGATCGACAACCTCGCCGTTTAAAAGCATTTTTGATTGGCGTTTAATTTCAAACTCAATTGCTTTTCTAACATTGTTTAATGAGTTAAGGTTTTTAATTTCAACTTTGTTACCAAACTCTTTTGCACCATAAGGACGTAAAGAAATGTTAACGTCACAACGTAATGAACCTTCATTCATTTTAGCATCAGACACTCCAAGGAATAAAACAATTTCTCTTAGATGATCAACATAAGCAACGGCATCATCCGCTGAACGCATGACTGGATTCGAGACAACTTCAATTAATCCAATTCCACTTCGGTTATAATCCAAGTAAGTTGTTTCACTAATGTGATTTTGTTTAGCAGTATCTTCTTCAATGTGCAATCTTTCAATTGTAAATTCTTTAACTTCACCGTTTGGCATTGTTACTTTCAAAGTTCCATTCGAACCAATTGGGTGATAATTTTGGGTAATTTGAAATCCTTTAACTAAGTCCGGATAAAAATAATTCTTACGATCAAAACGAAGTAGCGGTTCAATTTTCATGTTCAAAGCATTGCAAGCTAGTAATGCTAAACGCACTCCTTCGCGATTGACGGTTGGTAACGCTCCAGGATAACCTAAGTCAACAGAAGAAATTTGTGTGTTCGGTTCACTTCCGAAACTAACAGGAGCTGGAGCGAACATTTTAGTTTTAGTTTTTAATTCGATATGATTTTCAATTCCAATGACAACTTCAAAATTATTCATTGATCTCAACTCCTTCCATTGATGAAATTATTTCTTCTGATTCGTTAGCGAACATTAACAAGTCAGCATCGTTTTTAATTTTTGCATTTAAATTAATTCCAATTGGCATTCCGTCTTCAGTGACGAACGGAATTGTGACTGATGGCATTCCTGATAGATTAGCTAGAACTAAAATGTTATCAAGGAAATCTTTTTCAGTTCCATCTTGGTTTTCAATTGTTCTCCCAGTACATTCCGAAATTAATTTAGCTTTCGCAACAGTCGGAGGCATTACAATGAAGTCCACCATTTCATACATTTTATTTAATTCGTTTGCAATTAATCTTCTGATTTGTTTTGCTTTCAGTTGCAATTCAATTTGGTTGTCGCTCTTTAATTGGTAACTTCCAATAATGAAACGTCGTTTGACAAGATCACCAAATCCAGCGGCGCGAGTTTTTTTCATAATGTCTTCAAAGTCAGTTCCATCGACACGTAATCCAAAATTCATTCCATCTAAATTGGCAGAAGTTGATACAGCTTCTGAAAAAGATAACACCATGTAGATGGCAGCAACTGCATCCAATAAATCTTTTCTAAAATCAAGTTCCACAATTTCATAATTTTGTTTTTTTAATTCGGCAAAGTATTCTTCATACTTGTCTCATAATTTTTTCGGAACATAATTTCTTAGAACTCCGAAGTATCCAAC
>JALAGN010000025.1 GCA_022712415.1 Spiroplasma sp.
GTCTTAACCGGATTATTTATGACATCAGTGCCAAAAGCGATTACTGCTGGGCCGTACGTTATTTTAGCAACACTGTTTAGTATGTTAGGATTTTCAACATCACGTAAGAAATCACCAATTACCGTGATTTCGCGTTCGAAAATGATCTTACCCGGAATTGTGTTACTTCTATTACCGTTGTTTGATAGCAACTTTGCTAATTACTTAGTGCTAATTGTTGCTGCCGGAGTTTCAGGTAGTGTCATGTTCTTATGAAATTATAATTATAAAAAGGTAGCATTTGATTTAGCAGCACCTTTAATTATTATTGGGGTCGCTTTAATTCTACCCATTACTTTAGCATTGTCTTACTCACCAATTCCAGCTGATGCTGGAGAAGATATTTATACCATTCAAACTTATCTGGAAATTGGTTGAATTAAGGAAATTAATACCGGGACAAATGTCTTACACCATATTGGTTGAACCCAATTATCATTTGCCCCTGATGCTGATGGAGTTTTAAGAGTTTGAGAAAACGGAGAGTGAAGAAAATAATGGAAAAAGCACGTAAAGATTATTTATCATGACACAATTACTTTATGGGGATTGTTAAATTAGCGGCATTACGCAGTAAAGATCCTTCAACACAAGTAGGAGCAATTATTGTGAATGATAAAAAACAAATTTTGGCTTCTGGTTATAACGGGTTTCCCCGTGGACTGGATGACAACGTCTATTCTTGAAATCGCGAAAGCGAAGACTGAGAAGATTCAAAATATCCATATGTTGTGCACGCTGAAGCGAATGCGATTTTAAATGCGACAACTACATTGGATAATGCCAAAATCTATGTTTCGTTATTTCCTTGCAACGAATGTGCCAAATTAATTATTCAATCAGGGATTAAAACAGTTTATTATTCTTGTGATAAATATAACGGAACCCAAATTAACAATGTCTCAAAAAGACTATTTAAAAATTCTAAAGTGGAATTTATTGAAATTCCGGATGTTAAAGTCGAAGTAACAGTTGACAAAAAGTAAGGCAACTTACTTTTTTTGTTTATTGGTTGCATAAAAATGTAAGATATTTTTGAGGGCGGTGAAAGCGATGGCAAAAAAATACTACGCAATTCGTGTTGGGAAAAGAACCGGGGTTTTTTACGACGAATGAGCAAATGTCAAAACCAACATTGATGGTTTTAAAAATGCTGAATATAAAGGGTTTGCAACGAAAAGTGAGGCAGAACATTATTTCAATTCCTATCAAACCCAAAGTAGTAGTGACGAAATGTTTGATGTTTTAATTTATTGCGACGGATCGTACACACCAAGTCGGCGTGACCGTTTTTCAGCAGGAGCTGTTGTGGTTAAAGACGGCGCCGTGATTCAAACCATTTCCAAATACTACGAGAACGCGGAGTTTGCCGCAACTAGAAATGTTGCTGGTGAAATCTTAGCCATTATTGAAGCGTTGGATTATTGTCAACAAAACCAACTAACCAATATTCTTTTCTTGGTTGATTACCAAGGTTTAATTTCGTGATGAAATGGATCGTGAAAAACTAATAGTGCCATTTCGAAATACTATCTAGCAGAACTAAAACGCTATACCACATTACAATTTGAATTTCGTAAAGTCGACGCCCACACAGGGGTTGAATTTAACGAAATGGCGGACCAATTGGCAAAAGCTGGGACTGTTAAAGGACAAATTCCAAATTGGGTGAAATAGGGAAGCGAAATCTATATAATTATTATTAGCGACGGGGTGAAATAATGTTTACAATTGGTCCTTGATGACTATACGACACAATAATTGTCTTAATTTGTTTTTTTATTTTGTACCGTTCCATTCGAAATGGGCTTTTTGTGGGATTGTATTTCACAATTTTTTCACTCTTTATTTACTTAATTCTAACCTTTATCCCGCAGTTAATTGCCAATGCGTTAGCGCCGTTTATAATCGGAGCCGTGCGAAAACTGGATGGCGTCAAAAAAGTCATTGAAGTCTTTGATGCAATTCAAGACCAAATTTCTGGGGCGTTAACTAGTATTTTTGCGGCGATGGGACAATCAGGAAGTTTCTCAATTACTAATTTTGGGTTAGACGCCTTAACGGCAGTTATTGCCTTAGTGCTTTACGTGCTTGTTTTCTTCCTTTTGGCCGCAATTTTAATGTTGACAATGATTATTTGTTACTTTATCTTTGCAAACAAACTGAAATCAGCCAAAATTAATAAATATGTTTCCAAACTGGTCGGAGGAGTTTTTGGAGCGTTCATTGCGATTTTCTACGCATCGACCAGTGCGATGCTGCTATCCATGCCGATCTTTGACTATTCCAGTCAAAGATTTGGAGTACCAATTACACCAGGAGTTGACAACTCAGGGCGCTTTATTGATTCAGTTAAAAATGGAAACCAGTATTCCCGCTATGCTTTAAGTGGCCAATTTAATAATGTGATTCCGGCTGGAGCAATTACGTTGTCGTATTCATCGTCATGTGCTTTTAAATATATTGTGGCACCAATTATTTCCGGAATGACGGCGTTGCAAAATATGGTAGCCAATGAGGGGGACCAAGCTACTAATTTACAAGAAGCTTTTGGAGGGTTTACTGATACTGTAATTAGTGGATACGCTTCGAATAATATTCTTGATTTACCAGTAAAACAATGTATTCAAGTTTTACCAATTGAAACCCAAAACTTTGTGCGAATGTTTACTGAGTTTATTATGAATGCAAGTATTTTAACAAGTATTAGTAATACAAACGTTGATACGGCTAACATTGGACAAGCTGGAATTATGTTTGACCAAATGGACCGTTATAAAGTTGAAAAAAAATTAGCACCAGAATACCGTTTTGATCAAAAAACCTTTATTGATTTCTTTAATTGATCAAAAACACGACCAGAAGGTAATCAATTCTTACGTTCAGTCGCTGTGTTAAACGCAAAAAAAGGGAGCGCAGCTTTACAAAGTATCTTCTCAAATGGTGATTCGGCGTATAGTTTCATGCGAAACGTCTACGAAGTGAACGTCCGCATTGCGACTTCGTCATCAATTCCGATTCTACCTTCAGTCTTAACGTCGCTGTCCTTTATGCCAGGACTTGATATTATTCCGAGTGGAGTATTAGCACCGTTATTCGGGGCAACAAAAGCGGCCGACGGAACTCTTGTTGACGGTGATTTTGAATTGAAA
>JALAGN010000026.1 GCA_022712415.1 Spiroplasma sp.
TCTTTGACGATTTTTTTTATTACCCAGTGCAAATAAAAAAACTAGTCGTTAAACTAGTTTCGTATCATTAATTTTTTCTATTTCAAACAATAATAAGTGTTCCTAAAGGAATAATAATAGCTGCAAAGAATGGCGTCATTAAAGTCATCACAGTTCCTGCTTGTAATAATTTAAGTGAACCAGAGAAATTAGGTGCTGTTAAATCGCTTGTTTTAACTTCTACTGTGGTACTTAAATAATTTTCTTTTGTATCAGGTGTTCATGCTTTTTCTGTTGTTCCATCTGGTTTAACTCACATGGCAAGATTTGAAACTAAAAAGTTACTTAGTAACCCACCAATCACTTGACGTTGTGTATTAATAAATCACGATTTGTTATTAGCAATGTATGTACCAATCGAACTATTTACAGTCATACCTGCTGATGTATATTTATCACGATTATAAGCAATAGCTTTTTCGTAATCATCATCATTCATAATTCTCTCTTGATTTTTAGAATCTTCCATTAAAGATTTGCTAAAAATTGCTTTAATAGAATTTGGTGAATATAAAAATTGAATCCCTGCGGAAATTAAAGATTTTGAGTGAAATTTTCCTGCGATTTCTTTATCAAGGTCAATTAGGTCATATCCAATTGCATTAAAATCAATATTTCCTCCATTGGTTAAAACATCACCTCATTTATTATTAAAGTGTTCTTTTGTGAATTCGACATATTTATAAACATCGCTATTTTCATCTTCTTTAGCAACTTGGTAGTCGACACCTTGAATATCTAAAGTCGATAAAACTTCTGCTTCATATGACGCCATTAATAATTTAACAACTACAGGTGAAACACTTGAGTTGGTTGGATCATATTTAAGCACGTATTTCCCCTCGGGAATCACCCTGTCGATTTGCTTTTCTACTGATTTAATAAATTTTAGTGATTCTAGACCTTGCCCTGGAATTGTTAAACAAGTCGCTAGCAAGAATCATAGTCCTAAAAACCCAAATAATGCTGATGCAAGAATGATCATCATTTTTCTTCCTAATGTTTTCATACTTTCCTCCTTTTATCTAATGTTTATATCTTAAATGATTTCGTTGCATTTTGCAACTAAATTACCATTTTTTTTCCTGTTAAATCCTTTATAATGAAAGTGTTGAAGGCAGGGGTAATCAGGTAAAACTGATTTGAGAAATACTCTTTGAACCTGATGTAGGTAATCCTACCGTAGGGAGTCTTATTTTTAGAACCTTCACAATTAAAGGAGGAAAATGTTAAAGAAGATTTTAAGAATCTTTAGTATCATTTGAAGTGTTGTTATTATTGGGGTCGGTATCTTTTTGGCGTACTACGTTGTACACCATTTAAAAGCGAACGGTACCCTCACAGTGGAAATGGAAATTATGTTTCTGTTTCTGTTTATCATTTTATTAGTCCTATTATGTTTCATGTTGTATTTGCAAAACGTTGCGCTCTGGTCTCCGTTGGATAATTGAGTTACAGTCTTGATGATTGCGATTGTCACACTCAATGGTTTTGGGATTAGTTGTGTTATTCTTGATCGTCCAAAAGAAAAAAGCGGTCGTGTTACGTGATTTAATGCATCAACATTCGAATTCGTCATTATGGGTTTAATGGTCGGTCTTTACTTATTGCTTGACTTTATCGGATCTTACATCCCGACTTTGCCGCTATTTGTTGGTTTTTCCATTCAATTGGTTCCCTTATTTTTTTATGGGTTCCTTTCCAAATTTTTAAACACCCTTGTTGTGTGTTTGATCTCGGGACTACTCGTCTGATTCTTACCAAATAATGCAGATGCTGGGGTTAGTTACATTGCCTATCTTTTTGATTATTTAATTCCAACAAGTGCAATTGCGTTTTGTGCGCTTTTAAAACCAAAACAATTAGTGGGGCAAACAAAAAGAGCGAAATTTTCGATTACACTCCAATGGTTTGTGTTTATCTTTATTCCGCTACTCATTGGATATTTTTCAAAAGTCCTATCCGGGGTTTTATTTTGATTTAATGCCTCGTGAGGTTGAGGAAAATGAGCTTACTCGCTCATTTATAACCTCTTTAATTTTATTTTTGACTTGGCAACAATGCTTATCATTGTGCCCGTTATTTGTACAACACTTCGTGTACTAAAAGAGAAATATTATCAATAGAAAAACGTGGTCTTACGACCACGTTTTTGCTTTTAAAATTTTATTGTTACTTAATTGCTTCTGGTCGCATTGGTGTGTCCCCAGATTTTAGTTTTGTTGATCCAATAACCATTAAGATTCCCGGAATTAATCCGCTCAATGTCACAAGTACAATGATTGATAATACCAATTGTGCTGTTGGGGCTTTACCTTTAATCACAACTGATGCAATTCCACATCCTAAACATACAATTTCTAAAACAAAAGTAATTACTAAAATTGTTTTGACTGTGGCATCGTAAGCATTAAATTCTTGTGAATCAGCAACATATGAGCCTGTACCGTGAATAGAACTAACAACTCAACTTCAAGAAACTAACATTAGTCCTGTTGATGCAATTCCAAGTGCTCCGAAAACAATCGCAACAATTCCACCGGCTTTTAATAATCCGTTTGATTCCATTTCATATCCTCTTTTCTTGTAAAGATTATAACAAATTTTCTAACTCGTCACACATTGAATTAATCGCGTCAACTAGTGGTTGGTAAGTGGCATCTTTCGTAAAGTCAATCCCAGCATCAAGCATGATGTCAAGGGGATCTTTTTTACCACCCGCTTTTAAGAAATTAAGAATGTTATCAGTGTTACCGTTTTTTAAGTCGTTAAACAATTTGTAACTTGCCACAACATCGACAGCATATTTATACACGTAAAATGGTGAATGGAAGAAGTGTGAAATACGCGGTCATCCATAACCAATTTTGTCACTTTTTTCAAAGACATCATAACCGTATTTTTGTTCGACATCTTTAAATAGTTTCCCTAAAATGTCAGCTGTTAGCGGTTGTCCCGCTTCCACTAATAAGTGGGCTTGATATTCGAAATCAGCAAATTGAATTTGACGGTAGTAAGTTGAAACTAAGTCGTGAATTCTTTGTTGTAGTAAATAGATTTTTTCGTTTTTATCGGTTGTGGTTTTATATAAATAGTCAAACAATAAGTGTTCATTCATTGTTGAAGCAACTTCAGCCAAAATAATCGGGTACTCGCTTAATGGGTACGGTTGGTTAGCATCCGCAAATAATGTATGGACACTGTGACCGCTTTCATGCGCTAAAGTGTTAACGGAATTTAATTTATCATCTCAGTTCATTAAGATAATTGGTTCAACACTAGCTCCTCCGCTAGAATAAGCGCCGTCGCGTTTGTTAGTATCTTCATAAAAATCAATGTAGTGATCAGTTCAAGCAGTACTTAATTTTTGGGCGTATTCTGGTCCCAATGGTTTGACAGCTTCTGTGATAATTGCTTTTGCTTCTTCCACGCTAAAAGTACGGTTATATTCTTTGACCAATTTTAGTTGGCGGTCAGTTGGATAGAATTTATCCAGTTTGTAATGGTTTTTAATGATATTAGAGAAACGTTTAAAGACATCAATTGATTTTGTCCCCGCGTCAAGTAATTTTAGATAAATATCTTTTGAAATGTTGTCGCCTTTCAAGCTCGCTTCAAGACTTGAAGGGTAATTACGAATGTGATTACTTTCAATGCCACGAATAATTATTCCTTCATAAATTTTGGCAAACGAGTGTTTTTTATCAACAAAGTTTTTTGAGAATAATTTGGCCGCTTCTAAACGTTTTGCTTGGTCCTTAATTGGATCAGAATCCTCTAAGATTTCCATGTAAAGAGTTGTTGTTAATGGTTGAACTTTTCCTTGTCACTCAATTTCAACTTCTTGCCGATCGGCATACGCAATCGAGTCATACATATCATAAATTGCACCACGACTACGTGCCACTTTGGATAAGAGTGCTTCTGATTTTTCATCCAAAATGTGTTTTGCTTCTTCAAAGAATTTCGTGAAACCACGCAATTCCTTGCTTCATTCTTTGCTATTTTTAATTCAAGTTAAAATTTGTTCTTGCCCAATTGCTTTTAATTCTGGCGCAACGAAACTGACCATCGGCCCGATTTGTTGGGCGGCATTTCCGTACAGTCCTTCTAATTCTTGTAATTCATTATTGGTTTGGTCGATATCTAATAAATGCAAGTATTGCATCAATTTAATCGCTACCATGTCCGATTTTTCATCCAATTCTAAATATTGAAAGAAAGTTTTTTCGTCATTTAATTTTCCTTTTAATGTTGCTATTTCTTTGACAATTGAAACCAGTTTTTCTAAATCTTTTTTTCAATCATCGGTTGTTTTATATAAATGTGAGAAGTCTCACTTGTATTTTGCTTGTGCTTCGGTTCTTTTCATTTTTCCACCTCCTAAATATTATAGTGGTTTTGGGACCAATGTAAAGGATGAGGCCCGAAAGAAAAACACCGCATTGTTGCGGTGTTCATCGTCTTAAATTATTACCCTATTTTTTTACTAAATCTTTTATCTAATTGAGCCAATCATTTATTTCTTTTTTTCTCAGTACTTCATTTAATCATTGAAACATTAAATCATTTTACCTTTTTAAAGCCTAATTTTTTAAATGTTCCTTTCATCAATGCTTTTTGGACAGCATTCCCATAGATACATTTATAAATCAATTTTGGAGTGTTCATTGTGGAAATGACTGTTGTTGCTTTTAAATTATCAAACAACGAATACATTCCTCTTCCTGATTTTTTATATTCATAAGCCGAACCCGGGAAAAAGACTTTATCGATAAATCCTTTCATAATAGCTGGCATTAATTCTCATCAAATCGGAAAAATCAAAACTAATTGGTCGGCTGCTTTTAGGCGATTAACATAATCGATTGATTGCGGATCGACCATTTCGTGTTTGATAAAGCCGACCAAATCTTTTTCATCCATAACAGGATTAAATTTGTCTTTATTTAAATCGATGAGATCGACTTCCCCGCCGGCTTTTTCAATTGATGCGATTGTGCTTTTCAACATCGCATGACAGAAACCGCCATCATACGGGTGAGCATAAACAATTAGTGTTTTCATAAAAGTTGCCCTCTTTCTTGTGTTTCCTAATTATAACAAAGAAAAAGGAGGACATTGCCTCCCTTTCAAATATTCGTCTGTTTTAATTATTTTAACATTTCAAATAATGAACGTAACATAACAGCTTTACCACGTGCTCCATTGTCGGCAGTTCCGGCAATATCAAGGTGCATGTAAGGTTTTCCTTCAGCAAAGACATTTAAGAATGCTGCTGCTGTGGCTGATCCTGCTTCACGCATTGGTTCTGCGTTAGTTAAGTCAGCAATTGGTGTATTTTTCATACGATCTAAGTGTTCTCAGATCATTGGCATTCTTCAAACTAGTTCTGGTTGAGTACCAGCTGCAGCTTCCAATTCTGTTCACAATTCTTCTGATTTAGTGAAGACACCAGTATGTCATTTTCCTAGTGCCACCACGATTGCTCCAGTTAAAGTTGATGATTCAATCACACGGTCAGCTTTACCATCACGTAAAGCATATGTAATTCCATCAGCAAGCACTAAACGTCCTTCGGCATCAGTGTTATCAATTTGAACAGTTTTCCCGTTGTATGATTTAATGACTGATTCAGTTAAAGTCGCATGTCCCCCAATTCGGTTATCAGTTAGCATTGCAACTGACATCACATTGGCTTTGGCTTTGGCTTTGGCAAGCGCCATGACTGTTGAAGACATAATTGCTGCCCCCGACATATCGAATTTCATCCCTTTCATGAAATTCCCTGGTTTTAAGTTATATCCTCCTGAGTCGAAAGTAATTCCTTTTCCGACAAGAGCAGTTTTTGGTTTTGAAGTGTCACCATTATATTCTAAGACAACAACGCGTGGTTCTACTTCTGAACCCGCATTGACGGCAAGCAGTAACCCCATTCCCATTTTTTCAATTTCGGCCTTATTGTAGATTTTAATTTTTACACCTTCAATGGTTTTTGCTTTTGCTTCAATTAATTCCGCAATTTTAGTTGAAATTCCTTCGTTAGGTGGTAAGTCTTGTAAATCACGAGCAAAATTGACAAATTCCATTTTGATTTCTGATTCAGTGAAAATTTCGTCAAATTCTGGGACTGCGCTATAAACAAGGTTGTAAATAACATCGTCAGTACTTTGTTTTTCTTTTCTTGATACCATTTTGTGAGTACTAAACAAGATTGTTTCCACGATCACACGAAATGCTTTCATGTGTTTTGGTTGGTAATATTCCATGAATGATGGAATATCAATGTTGATATTATATTTGTTTGTCGCAATAAAACGGCTTAAAATGCCTTTTAATTTACGCATACATTTACATGGACAGTCCACTGTGCAATTTTCACATGCCATATATAAGTAAAGTGTTTTGTCTTCTGAGATCAATGTGATTGCTCCGAATTCTTTTTTTACTAATTCGTTGTTAGTTTTTTGGATTAACTTTAAAGTTAATTTTTGTGAGTCTTTATTGTTTGTTAACATTTTAGCCTCCCCTTTCACTTTGATATTATACACCTTTATTTTATAACAAAGGTCAGATTGCAGTTCTTATTTATACTTTTTCCAAATACGAGCAAAACGACTTTCTCATCAACCACTTTGTAGCTTAACCAAGTCCGACAGCGACCGTGTGTCCCGTCTGGACAACGTAATCGTGAAGAACAATTCTTACTATTTAAAGAATAGTTCCGTGATTTGAATTTATAAATATTGTACGTCTCGCGGTAAAGACGGGCGTTTTGGTCGTCGAGATCACGTTCGAGCAAGACAAAAGCAATGTTACTGATATCGTTGGTACCGAGATGGCGCCGAAACTTATTGTACAGGGTTTTCTTTAGACTTTGAATTCCGTAGCGATGTTGTTTTCAGCGTTTATAGACATTATCTGACTCACCAATGTAGGTGAAAAGTTTGCCGTTAGCGTTATAAAAAAAGATTAAATAGACACCGCTAACATTATTCAACACTTCTGCCTCAGTAAAATTAGCATCCATGTAAACGGTGCGCACCGCTTTGACCGCATCAATGGAAACTTGCAGATACCGTTGCACCTGAGTGTCGTATTCTGGTTTGCGGGACATTTTGCACCGTTTAATGTATTGAAATTTTGTTTTACTATCCATTTAATTCACCACCCCCATTATACCATTGAAATTTTGGGAATAAAAAATGAACCATCATTGATGGTTCACTAAAATTATATCGCTTGATTATTTTTCAATTGCAATAACTGATCCAGCACCGATTGTACGACCACCTTCACGGATTGTGAATTTAGTTCCTTGTTCAACGGCGATTGGTTTAATTAATTCGATTTCAAGTTCTACGTTGTCTCCAGGCATAACCATGTCTGTTCCAGCAGGAAGTTTAACTTCTCCTGTCACGTCAGTTGTACGGAAGTAGAATTGAGGACGGTATTTATTAAAGAATGGTTTGTGACGTCCACCTTCATCTTGTGTTAATGCATAAACTTGTGCTTTTAATTTTGTATGAGGAGTAATTGATCCTGGTTTTGCAATAACTTGACCACGTTCAATTCCTTCTTTATCAACACCACGTAGTAGTGCTCCAACATTATCTCCAGCTTCAGCGAAGTCTAATAATTTTCTGAACATTTCAAGTCCAGTAATAACAGTTGATTTTGGTTCTTCTGTTAATCCAACGATTTCAACAGTGTCGTTAACGTTTACACGCCCACGTTCTACACGTCCTGTTGCAACTGTTCCACGTCCTGTAATTGTAAATACGTCTTCTACAGGTAGTAAGAAAGTTTTATCAGTATCACGTGCAGGTGTTGGAATGTATGAGTCAACAGCTGCCATTAATTCGTTAATTTTTTCAACTCATTTTGCATCTCCATTTAATGCTCCTAATGCAGAACCACGAATAACTGGCGCTCCATCTCCATCAAATTCATATGCAGTTAATAAGTCACGTACTTCCATTTCAACTAAGTCAACTAATTCTTCATCGTCAACCATGTCACATTTATTTAGGAATACTACGATTGCTGGTACTCCACATTGACGTGAAAGTAAAATATGTTCACGAGTTTGTGGCATTGGTCCATCAGTTGCAGCAACAACTAAGATTGCTCCATCCATTTGGGCTGCCCCAGTAATCATGTTTTTAACGTAGTCAGCATGTCCAGGACAGTCAACGTGTGCGTAGTGTCTGTTTGCTGTTTTATATTCAACGTGTGAAGTGTTAATTGTAATTCCACGTTCTCTTTCTTCAGGAGCGTTATCGATATTTGCGTAATCTTTAAATTCTGCTCCTCCTTGTTCTGCTAATACTTTAGTAATAGCAGCTGTTAAAGTAGTTTTACCGTGGTCAACGTGTCCGATTGTTCCAATGTTAACGTGAGGTAAACTACGGTCAAATGCTTCTTTTGCCATGTTTAAATTTCTCCCTTTCGATTTAGTCATTTTTTGACCATTGTCTATAATATTGTAATTGGTTTTTATGAAAAATCAATACCTAATAGCAAAGTTTAACTAATTAAGATCGACTTTTTCGATTTCTTGGATTAAATTGCTGACAATTGCCTCGCTAATATCAATTGAAGTCAGTAAATCCTCTAAATATTTACGTGCAAAACTGTGTTCGAGACGAATTTTATTGTTAGCATGTTCTTTATTGTGATCGTTGATAAATTGGACTCATGTAATTGGTCCATTAATGGTTGTTAAGTATAATGAATCTTCCCTGAATTCGGTTGAAATATACGGATTGTGGAACGTACAAATTAAATTAAAATCTTTCAGGAATGGTAATTTGAAGATTTGCAGGAAGGTTTTAGTTAGGTTCGGGTGTCACGAGTTATCAATTTCGTCCACCAAAATATATTTAGTGTGCCCTTTATCTTTTTTGTAGAGATACAACGCTTTTAACACGAGACTCGTAAATTTAATCGTCCCGGTTGAGATCGAGCTTTCACGGACAACGGTCCCGTCGTTTAAATGAAAATCAAATTCAATGTATTGATTGTTAAAGGTTGGACTGATTTTCACTTCTTTAATGCTGGTATCCATCAGACGGATAATTTCTTGCATAATACCGACGCGACTAAGTAAGTCGTCGTCTGATTTAATGTTGTCAAAAAAGACGTTGGAACTCAATTTAAAGAACGGTAAGTCTGATTGTTCCGTATCAACAATTGAGGTACTGATTTCGTATAGCGCTTGCGCTGCTTTTTTGACGTCGTCCTGCGACACATTCGCTAAACGGTTGCTGACGATGATTTCGTCTGATTCCAATAACGAAGCAAAAGTTCGAAAACTGATTTCTTGTTCAAATGTTTTGCTAAAGATGAGTTGGGTTGTCTCATTTTTATTGATGCGTTTTTTGAAGTAAAAACGTTCGCTAATGCGGCCGTCAAGACGAAATTCGCATTCATGTTTGATGACAGCGCCTTCAATCGCGATTTCAACGACCATTTCAATGACATCGTTTTTCGCATTAAACGAGTTCGCTGCGCCAAAAATTTTAGACATTTTTGATTTAAAGAATTCTCGCATTTGACTCGGTGTCGGCATTGTTGCCGGACGATGGCGTTCATGGTGATTTCTCGCATCAAAATCAGCGTTTGCTCCGGTTCCGAACGGTGAAATTCCGCTTTGCAGGTACTTCGCGTATTGTTCGATAATTTCCAGCGTCGAGGTTTTACCACTTGAGTTTGATCCGATAATTCCAGTGATGGCATTGTAATGTAAAACATTTGCTCCATCATAGGCAAACGATTTTAAATAATCTTTAATTGCATATTTATTGGGATTGACTTCAAAATTTAATTCCACTCAATCCGAGAACTTTTTATATCCTTTGAATTTGAAATTCTTAATTACGGCCTGCATTACGATTTCCCGTCCTTTCTTTTATTTACTATGTTTGAAGTTATAGGCAACTTCTAGTTCATTACTTTTTTTGTTGAAAATTGCTTCAACTGCTTTTGACATATTACTTAACCCTTTAAACAAAGTTGAGAGTATATTCATTCATATCGCCTCCAAAAATATGATAGCATAATTTTATTAAAAATCACATTTTTTTTGTGATTTTTAAGAATATTCATTTAAATTAACTCCGTAAAATCAATAAAAAAACAAAAAAGAATGCACAAAGCATTCTTTTCCTTAGTCTTGTCATCTTAATTTAAAGGCTGGGACAACAATAAAGATCACACAAAGTGCAATTGAAACCCCAAGATAGATTCCGTCTGTTGCTGTGAACGAATATGGAATTGGTGACATAGTAGTCAAGTCCGTTCCATTAGTTCCGTTTCACGCATCCGAGAACGGGTAAATTGAATATTTGAACGGATTGATTCACGACATTCCATCCAAAATTTTATTACCCGCAATCATTTCTTTCGGCGAGAATCCCCCACTTAAGAAGGTAATTGGCATGTAAACAACGTTAACAACCGCGTTATAAGTAGTAGTTGATTTGAAGATTGAAGCAAATGTTAATCCAATTGCCATTGATAATGCTAAGATCGGAACAAATAATCCGATTGCCACTCCAATATTACTTGGTAAAGCAACATCAGCTCATCCGTATTTGTAACCAAATAGGATTCCGGCTCATAACATGGTTCAAAGCAAGGAAACAATTACTAAAATAAATCCAATCACTAATACTGATAATAAGAAGAAGATTGGTTTAATGTTAGTTGCCCCAATTCGCTTCATTAATACACTCGATTTAAATTCGATAATGGTTGATGGAATAATAAAGAATCCAACTCCCAAGGCACTCATGGCCCCATATGAACCAACTAATGAGTGTAAAGTGCTCGTATTGTCTGTTCCCATTGCACTCGATGTGTACAAGTTCCCTAGCAGGAATAACATCAAGATCGGAAACACAAAGACGAAGAACGGTACAGCCGCTCCTTTAATGTAGTATTTGAACAACAACGAAATCAACGGGATATTTTTGTTTTTGATTTTCCCTGATGAAATAATTTTGTCAAATTTATTAGCGCGCCCTTTTTTATTTTTCGCACTCGCTTTTTCAGCTTGTTTTTGTTTTTCAGCTTGGTATTCTTTTTCTAAATCGGCACGTTTTTCTTCGTCAAATTTTTCTCAGGTATAGTTATGGACTGAACCATATTTTTTGACGATTTCTTGGACCGAACCAACTTCACGAATTTCACCACGGTGAATGTAAATAAACTTGTTACACAGTTCTTCGATTTCACTCATCATGTGAGTTACTAAGAATAGCGATTTGTTGGTATCAACAACGCGTTCTTTAATAAAGCCTAAGATTTGACTACGAACTTCGATGTCCAATCCAGTTGAAACTTCATCTAGAATCACTAAATCCGGATTATGGATTAGTCCTAGCAAGATGTTTAAACGTTGTTGTTGACCACCTGATAGCGATGAAACATACTTGTTTTTAAAGCCCAAAATTTGGTAGATTCGTAACAACTCAGTTAATTCTGTTTCTTTCATTTCAATCGAAAATGTTTCTAAGTAATATTTGATCATGTCAATAACAGTGATCCCAATTGGATAACGTGACTCTTGAAATTGAATTCCTAAAATTAGGTCTTCTTTTTTCTCCACTTTTCCTTCGGTTGGTTTACGGATTCCGGCAATGATTTCACTCAATGTTGATTTTCCACCACCATTGGGTCCAATGACTCCGATGCGGTCCCCTTTTTTAATTTCTAAATTGATATCATGTAAAACAATCTTTTTACCATATTGCTTTTTGATGTTAGTTAATTTAATTAACGTCTCAGCATCTAAAGTAGTTGGTGTGATGTTGGGTTGTTTTGGCATATATTATCTCCTTATTTAATTTGTGAAAAATAAAAACATCATTAAATGATGTTTTTTCAAGCTTAACCTTGTGATTTTCCTGATTTTTTGATAATCTCTTCCGACACACTTCTTGGAGCTTCAGCATAATGACTAAAAATCATTGTGTAGGTTCCGCGACCTTGTGTGAAAGAACGTAGTTCAGTTGCATAACCAAACATTTCTGCTAAAGGAACTTTTGATTTAACAGTTTGTGCGTTTCCACGTTGTTCTGATCCTTCAATTAATCCACGTTTTGATGAAATGTTACCCATTACATCTCCATAATATTCATCCGGAACAGTAACTTCAACATTCATAATTGGTTCTAAGATAACTGGATTAACTTTTTTAGCAGCTTCTTTTAATGCTAATGATGCGGCAATTTTATATGCCATCTCATTCGAGTCAACTTCATGCATCGATCCATCAACGATTGTTGCTTTAACATCAATCATTGGGTATCCAGCAAGAACCCCACCGTTTAACGCATTTTCCAGTCCCACACGGGCAGCATTAATGTATTCTTTTGTCACTTTACCACCGACAATTTTATCGACTCATTCAAAGCCTTTGTCTGGGTTCGGTTCGAATTCAATCACAACGTGACCATATTGTCCACGTCCTCCTGATTGTTTAACATATTTACCTTCCACTTTGGCAGCAGCACGAATTGTTTCACGGTATGAAACTTGTGGTGCTCCAACGTTAGTTTCAACTTTGAACTCACGTTTTAGACGGTCAACAATAATGTCAAGGTGTAATTCACCCATTCCGGCAATAATTGTTTGTCCTGTTTCTTCATCAGTATAAGTTCTGAAAGTTGGATCTTCCTCTGCTAATTTAGCAAGTGCAAGACCTAATTTTTCTTGATCAGCTTTTGTTTTTGGTTCCAAAGCCAAGTGAATAACTGGTTCTGGGAATTGCATTGATTCAAGAATAATTGGGTTTTTTTCGTCTGTTAAAGTATCACCAGTTGTTGTGTTTTTCAACCCAACAGCAGCAGCGATATCTCCAGCATACACTTCATCAATTTCTTCACGGTTGTTGGCATGCATACGTAGTAAACGTCCAACACGTTCTTTGTTATCTTTTGTTGCATTTAACACGTATGATCCTTTTGCAAGCACCCCCGAGTAAACACGGAAGAATGTTAATTTCCCCACGAATGGGTCAGTCATAATTTTAAATGCTAAAGCTGAGAATGGTTCGTCATCGCTTGAGTGACGTTCTGCTTCAGTTCCATCTTCTAATGTTCCTTTAATTGAAGGAACATCCAATGGTGTTGGTAAGTAATCAACAACGGCGTCAAGTAATAATTTAACCCCTTTGTTTTTGAAAGCTGATCCTGCTAA
>JALAGN010000027.1 GCA_022712415.1 Spiroplasma sp.
ACAAAAGATAGTAAAGATAAGGGTTTTTCGACATTTTGATACAAAAAAACCAAGAATTTAAAGCATAATTCTTGGTTTTTGAAATGATGATGTCAAGTTTAATGAATAATATCATAACAACGTTGGCAAATTTCGTCATCAATTAATGTGGCATAAATCGCTCAACAACGTTGACATTTTAGTCCGTCTTTGGCATCAATGGCAATTGTTCCTGTTTTTCCCACAAATGGTTGGGGGTCTGACACAAATTCAACGGCATTCACAATTAAAATTTGGGCTAAGTCCGGAACAGTTTGTAATGTTTGATATTCAGGATTTAAAGCAATTTTAACAACTGCTTCAAAACCTTTTTTAATCAGTTTATTGTTTCTGGCAGCTTCCAATGCTTCATTGACATCGTCACGCAACGCTAAAACTTGATTGTATTGAGTGACAATTTTTTCATCAGCTGTAAATGCTTGCGGTCTCACATCCAATAAATGCACAGAAGCGGCTTTATTTTTAAAGTTCGCAAATTGGTACACTTCTTCAATGGTATGCGGAATAATTGGTCGCAGCATATCAATTAAGCCTCACAAAATTTCATACAAGACGGTTTGCACTTGACGACGACGCGGTGCATTTTTGCCTTCGACATATAAAATGTC
The DNA here is from genome assembly GCA_022712415.1 of Spiroplasma sp. Classification (GTDB taxonomy): domain Bacteria; phylum Bacillota_I; class Bacilli_A; order Mycoplasmatales; family Mycoplasmataceae; genus JALAGN01. The sequence continues at coordinate 648 of JALAGN010000027.1, forward strand.
TTTAATGAAGTCAAAGTAGAACGATGATAAGTCGTTAATGACATAGTTAATGACTGTTTTGTAGACATTGTTAAAAGCGTAATTGTCGTAATTGGCAGCGACACTTGCTTTTGCGGTACTTAATTTATGCAGGACAAAGATATCAACATCTGTTAGGTTTGCTTGATAATCAGTTGTTTCATCAAAATCGCTTAAGTTCGAAAGAATAAAACGAATTGTGTTTCTGATTTTTCGGTATCCTTCGGCCACTTGTTTTAGAATTTCAGTTCCAATTCTTTGGTCATCAGTGTAATCGCTTGTCGCCACTCACAGACGCAGAATATCAGCTCCTAAATCGTCGGCAATTTTTAGCGGATCGACAGTGTTTCCCACGGATTTTGACATTTTACGACCTTGTTCGTCGTTTGTCATTCCGTGAGTAATTAGTTGTTTGTAGGCTGGTTTGCCATCATAAACAACACTATTAATCATTGAAGAATTAAATCATCCACGATATTGGTCGTTTCCTTCCAAGTACACATCGTACGGTCTTTTTAGACCGAAGTTGTCTTCTAGGTTAATGTTAGATGACCCCGAATCAAATCAAACATCGAGAATATCTTTTTCTTTTGTTCAGTTTTTATTTTGGTATTCTTTGGGCAAGAAGTAATCTGCTTCTTTTTCAAATCAGACATTGGTCCCCTCTTTTTGTAAAATGCCGTATGCGTATTGCAGAATTTTTAACTCCAAAATCGGTTTTTTCATCTCATCATAGAATGCAATAATTGGAACTCCTCACAAACGTTGGCGCGAAATAGTTCAATCATAACGGTCAGCAATAATATTTTTCAGACGATCTTTTGATCAATCTGGTTTTGTTGTTACATTTTTATCGATGGTAGTTAAGATTTCATCTTTAACTGGTTCTAACGAAACAAATCATTGACTTGTTGCTCGGTAAATAACGGGTTTTTTGGTTCTTCAGTCGTGCGGATACGAGTGCGAAACAAATTTTAATTTTAAAAGTAGTTCTTTATCAGCTAAAGCCTGTCCAATAATTTTGTTGGCATCTTCATAGAAAACACCTTCTAAACGTTTGTCTTCAATACGGACATCAAATTTTCCTTGATCATCAATGGGAGCAAAGGCTTTTAGTCCATTATTTTTAACAATTAAAAAGTCATCTTCCCCAAATCCTCCGGCGATATGTACTAATCCCGAACCAGCCTCAGTGGTAACGTGGTGTCCAATGACAATGCGACCTTGGCGATCGTCATATCACGGATGATTATAAATGACACCGTCTAGTTCGTGTCCTTTCAAGTGTTGGACAATTGCCGGATTTTCTCATCCAATTGCTTCTGTTACTTTCGATAGCAATGCTTCGGCAATGATGAAGTTTCTGGTATCGTTTTCTGGTTTAACAATCACGTAATCAATGTCTTCCCCCACGGCAATTAATTGGTTTGAAGGAATTGTTCACGGTGTTGTTGTTCAAATAACGGCATAAGTATTTTTCACATCAAAATTTGGCAATGCACAAGCGACAAAAATAGTTGGCGACTTAATGTCGGCATATTCAATTTCCGCTTCGGCTAATGCTGATTCTGAAGTGGGCGATCAATAAATTGGTTTTGTATCACGGTAAATTAAGCCGCGTTCCACCATTTTAAGATACAATTTCAATTGTGACATTTCAAAATCGTGGTCTAGTGTGACATAACGTTTGTCGTAATCAGTAAAGATTCCAAGACGACCAAATTGTGATGCTTGTTTTTCAACTTGTTCTAACGCGTAGTTTTTACAAATATCACGAAATTCGGCTTTTGGCGTTGCTTTGCGGTCCACACCTGATTTGACAACAGCAGTTTCAATCGGCAGACCATGGGTATCTCACCCCATAATGTAAGGCGAATAAAAACCAGTCGCATTTTTTCAACGAATAATAAAATCCTTTAAAGTTTTATTTAATGCATGCCCAACATGAATATTTCCGTTTGCATAGGGTGGACCATCATGCAAAATAAAGCTGGGTTTTCCAGTGTTCAATTTTATTTTTTCATTGTATGTTTTTTGCTCTGCTCACATCTTTTGAAAGTTGGGCTCTTTATCTTTTAACCCAGCACGCATTTCAAAATCCGTTTGCCCCATATTTAATGTATCTTTATATTTATTTTCTGCCATTTTCGTTTCCTCCTTAAATAAAAAAACCTTAGACAACTAAAAAAGTGTGTCTAAGGAGCGATTAAAATTCGCGGTACCATCCTTATTCGTATGCGAGCATACCTTAATTAACTCATAACGGGAGCTGTCCGGAAGCTTCTACTAGTTTTCACGTTCTTGCTTCGATAATTTAAGTGATAAGTTATTGGTTTTATGTTGATTTGCACCATCCATCAACTCTCTGCAATAAAATAACAATAACTCGTGTCTTAAATGCTTACGCTTAATAATTATACAAAAATAATTTAGGAAAAGTGGTTATTCTTTTATTTCTTTCATAATTTGTTGTACGAAATCATGCACGGCCATGCGTGATTCGCGCAAATCGTTACCTAGAAAGTATTTATTGTTTTCAACAAACTCACTTATAATTTGGAGTCCCTCTTCATAAGTTTTTCCTCGTAGTGATTCCAAAATCAGTTTTAACTGAATGCGAATATCGTACGCCATATTTATCGCTTTCATAATAATGTTTTCAGCGTTCTTTTGGACGATGGTGCTATCACTAAAATTTTCGGTGAAGGTTTGACGCAGGTTCTCATTTTCTTCACGTAACCGTTTGACCTCAAATTGTAATTTCTCAAGTTCGCTCATTTTAAACTCCTACTTTCTGTAAAAAATCTTTAATTTTTTTAATGTATGCTTCTTCGTTGACCATAAACGAACGCACGTGTGGCCCATCGGGAAAGATTTCAATTTCATCGTGTGCCCCTTTAATGTCTTGGCGTCAACCGACTAAGTTTTCCGAACACTGGTACGATGTCACTTTATCGTTACGACCGTGTAAAAAGAGACTTGGAATCGTTTTATCGCACATAATCGCATCAATTTTGAGGTTCCCCGTTTTTAAATCAATGCCTTTTTCATCATACACAGTAAAAATATCATCAATTAAGTGTGTTGCAATTCCCTTAGCAACCGGGAAGTTGGTAATAATTAGGTTCTTCATTAACTCATAAACATTATCATAAGTCGAATCCGAAATAACAAATTTAACTTTATGGCGTTTTAGTCATTTTGCCCCCGCTGCTAAAGCGACGCGGTTGGCCGTAAACGCTCCCATACTAGCTCCGTACAATCCAACACTTTTTGGTTTATATGTTTTCTTTAAAAAGTGGAGCGCCGCCAACACGTCGTCGGTCTCATTAATCCCAAACGTGATCAAAGCATCATCGCTCGCCCCATGATTACGAGCATCAAAGAGGAAGAGATTAAAACCCAGATTATACATTGGTCAAATTAAGTTGGCCATTGATTCTTTGGTTGAAGAATAGCCGTGTAATCCCACAATTCATTTGCGGGAATGACCATTCCGAAAGACGACACCTTTTAAATTTAACTCGCCACTTTGAAAAGTCACTTCTTCACCGGTTTGCTTTTCCGGAATGAGGTTCTTCATTTGAATACCTTGTTCTTTTAAAGCAGCACTAAACAATTTAAGTAGACTAAAATTTTTAATCCCCTTATGTTGTCGGACATCATTTAACCGTTTTATGATTTTATGGGCTAATTCTTTATTTTGCATTTTTACTATCACCAAAATAAGTATATAAAAAAAATCAAGCTAAACTTGATTTAATTATTATTAATTCAAAAATAGTAGATTCCGTCATCAACTTTTTTGTATGAACCATCAAGTCCATACATCACACCAGTGAGGAAATCAATGATGCGGCGTTTTTCGTGTTTATCCGTTACGCTTTTAAAGGAAACGGTCACTTCTTTAAATCGAATTAAAGTATCGGCAATTTCGCCAGTTTCACTGTAATTAGTGGGACGAAAATGGGTACGGTGTTCTTCGTTAAATTCGGCATATCCGTTTTGGTGTTGATTGGCGACTTGAAAATCTTTTTCTTCGTTGACTGCTTTAAAATCAGTTGTTTTTGGCGTTTGTGATTCAATTTTTTTCTTTGAAAATAATCCCATTGGCAATCCTAGTATTTTTTACTTAAAAAAGTTGGGAAATCAGAATCATCATCGTCATCGTCATCTAATCTTTGGGCAACTGATGGTTGTTTTGGTGTTTCGTCAACATGTGCTTGTTTTCAATTTTCCATACGACTTTTAACAGCAGAATAGTCTGGTTCTTCTTGTTCTTGACCTCTTCCGCTAATAAATGAAGTTCTTTTTTCGTAAGCTGTTTGTAGTTTTTGTTCAGCTGAAGAACGAACTGCTTCTGCTTCGTCTTCTTCATAGAATTCTGGTTCTGGTGCTACTTCTGGTGTAGCTGGTGCGTTGTTCATTTCGCGTTCTGCCAACGCTTCACGACGATCTTGTTCATAAGTATCATCAAAACCAGTGGCAATAATTGTCACAATTAGTTCATCATCAAGGTGCTCGTTGATGGCAACCCCGAAGATAACATTAATCGCATCACCAGCTGCTTGTTCAATAATATCAACAGCGTCTGACGCATCATCAAGTGACAGGCTTTTTCCACCGGTCACGTTAACAATCGCTTGTTTTGCTCCACGAATTGAGGTTTCTAAAAGTGATGAAGTAATGGCTTTATTCGCCGCTTCAATCGCTTTGTCCGGTCCTGCTCCAATTCCGATTCCGAATAAAGCATTCCCTTTCCCTTTCATAACAGTTCTCACATCAGCGAAGTCCAGGTTGATCATGGCTGAAATCGAAATAATGTCAGTGATGGTTTGAACTCCTTGTTTTAAAATGTTGTCTGCTTCACGGAATGATTCTTGAATAGGAATCCCTCCGATAATTTCTAATAGACGATCATTTGAGATCACGATAATCGAGTCTACAAATTTACGTAGTTCCGCAATCCCTTGAATTGCATAAGAGTTACGAGCACGTCCTTCAAAACGGAATGGTTTTGTCACGATTGCGATGACAAGTGCTCCTGTTTCCATTGCCATACGTGCAATTTCGGGAGCAGCTCCAGTTCCGGTTCCGCCTCCCATTCCAGCAGCGACGAAAATTAAATCAGCATCACCTAAGACCTCTTTAATTTCACTTTCACTTTCGATAGCAGCTTGGCGTCCAATTTCTGGATCAGCCCCTGCTCCAAGACCTTTTGATAATTCCTTACCTAAAATAATCTTTTTTTCAGCACTTGATGCTGCTAAAACTTGCGCATCCGTATTTGCCACGATGAATTCAACGCCTTGAACATTTTCTTCAACCATACGGTTAACAGCGTTGTTTCCACCTCCACCAACTCCAATCACCTTGATTCTTGCAGCTTGTGTAAATTCTTTATTTGCCATTATAATTTTCCTTTCAACGAATATTTACCTATTTATTCTAACTCAATTTTTATTTAATATAACCTTTTTGTATCATTTGCACGTTTTGATAGTTGGGTGCATACCTTTGTTGCGGCATTGGTTGACGCGGTACGAACTGATTGCCGTTCATAACGGGAGCATTTTGTTGCATCGAACGCGCCAACATTTTTTGACGCTCAATCTCGCGGTTACGAGCATTTACATCACATTTAACTTTGTAGCAAATCATTCCGACTAAAACTTGGATTCAGTTTTCTGGTGCCCCAAAAACATCAAATTTGGAAATCTGGATGTTATTTTTGTACACACTATTTGCTTTTAAAATTTGGTCGTAATTGGCGAATTTCGCAATTTTACCAATGTGATGAATGCGGAAATCGGGTTTATTATGCAAGATGGTTTTGATAATTGCATCGATTTCACGAATGTAGAAGTTTAATTTAAGCAGAATGTATTGTTTTAGTGTTTTCGCACTACATTCAATTTTATGCCCTTCAAATTCGCGACGCAGAATAATTTCATCATCCAATTCTGAGAACTTGTTCAAGTTCAGAATTTTAAACATGTAATTACGAATAAACTTGTCTTTGACACCCCCGAAACGATTGGTGATATCCGCAATGATTTTGTTTAAACCACACGATCATTCTTTCACATCCACTAAAATGTTATTAATATAACACGAGATGATAATTTTATTATTCGCTCAGTTAACAATAATGTTAGTTGGCGTATTGTTATTATCAATTAAAATGTGTGATTGTGACATTGATGTGGATTTGATTTTTCCCACTTTTTTACCACAAGCTTCAATAATAGAAGCGTGATCGTTGACAAGTTCACGTGGTGCTAATGAAACAAAGAAAATTCCTTCAAATAGTAAACCACTTACTTTAGTTTTCGAATCGTATGGTTTTCCGTTCACCAAATATTTGTATGATTGAATTGAAATTACTTTTTCATAATCATTGGTCAAACGGTTTTCCAGTTTGTTTTTCAAGTGATTTTTATCAGCTGTTTCAAACAATTTCGGACTTGTTAGCGATTCGTTTTGACTAGTTCTAATTGAACGAATGGCAAAGTCGGGAATAACAAGTGAGATTTCATCAAGTGTTGTGCGGAATTTACTTTCAAATTCTTTGATCGAAGTATCAACGAAATTGGTAATGATGTCTCTCTTAATTAATTTATCATTTTCAATTCAAGTTCCTTCTAAACGTGATTTATGCACAAACATCATAGAGTTTGTGGTAAATGAATAGCGGGAAACAGCGAAACGAACTTCGTCTGTCGATATTTCCAATGCTCCAATAAAACTAAATGTTTTCATGCTTAACCTCTTTTCTTAGTGCTCATAATTTGGCACTATGACTTCTGCGATTTTCGCCAATCTCGTCATCTGATGGTTCAATCCCTTTTTTTGTCAAAAGAGTGAAACCGGTTGTTACTTTTTCGTGCATAACGGGTAATTTATCTTTTACCGGGTCAGTTACGACTTTGGTATATTTTTTAAAAAATTCTTTAACGACACGCTCTTCTAAAGAATGAAATGTAATCACCGCTAAAATTCCCCCGTCGTTCAGCATGGTAATTGCTTGTTCTAACGACTCGCGAATGGCATTTAATTCATCGTTAATAAAAATGCGCAACGCTTGGAATGTTTTTTTAGCGGGATGTTTTTTTTGTTTTAAAACCTTTTGGGGTAAAGACGCCTTAATAATGTCAACTAACTGAAATGTTGTGTTAATTGCTTGTTTTTGACGTGCTTTTACGATGTTTTTGACAATTGATCATGTGAATTTCTCGTCGCCGTATTTAAATAAAATTTCAGCTAATGCTTGCTCGGAAAAATCATTGACAACTTTTTTAGCTGTTAATGCATTATTTGTTTGATCCATTCTCATATCTAGTTCAGCGTCAAATCGATATGAGAATCCACGGTCTTGTTCGTCGAATTGTGGTGATGAAACACCTAAATCGTAGAAGATCCCGTCAACAGTTTTTAATCCGTTAATAATAAGATTGGCTTTCAGATTTTTAAAGTTATCGTGAACATAAACAATGCGATCATCGTTTAATTCTTGTTTAACTTTAGTAATCGCGGCAATATCTTGATCAAATGCGACTATTTTACCAGTTGTTAGTTGTTGCAAAATGGCTTTTGTGTGTCCCGCACGGCCCAACGTGCAGTCGACATATACGCCATTTGCTTTAATATTTAAGATTTTAATTGACTCTTTTAATAAAACAGAATAGTGTTCCATTAATTTGCTCCGCCCAGTTTTTCCGCTACCGCTTCGAAATTTTCGTTATTTTCGTTGTGGTATTGGTGGTATTTTTCAGAATCTCAAATTTCCATTCTATCTCCTAGCCCTAGGATTAAGACGGTTTTTTTGATTCCGGCAATTGTTAATAAGTTTGCTGGTATTTTAATTCGCCCTGAATTATCAACATCAACATCACTTGTGTTTGCTAAGATTTCGCGTGTAATTAAACGTGCGTTTGCACTGGTTGTGCTGTGGTTCGAAATTTCACTATTTCAACGCTCAAAGGCTTCTAGTGTACGCAATTCTAAGCAACCATCAAACCCTTTCGAGACAAAAACTGTTTGCCCTACTTTGTTTCGAAATTTTGACGGTATTGTTAAACGTAATTTATCATCTAAATTATGTTCAAATGTTCCAAGGAATAGCATCACTATCACCCACTTTCTCCCACTCGTTCATAATTATATACCACCATACTACATTTGCAAGTCTTTTTTAAAAAATTTGTCCCACTTTTGGGTTAAAAATGGCATTTATATTACAGATTTGGCAAAGTACCCTTATAGTGTGTTGCACCACGCAACCTTAAAGAGTATAAGAAAGGTGAGAAAACAATTTTCGCAAATACTCAACTTATGGTTGTTTATTTAACTTGGAAATCGGGTGAAATCGAATGGCATCAATACGAAATCGTAAATCCAGCCAAAAGAAACTGGTCAATGCAATTTTTATTCTTTGTAAGATCTTTTCCATTTTCTACATTGCCCTTTGCATTTTTTGATTCATTGCTATTGCTGTTTTTATTTATGCTTGAAAAAAAAGTGGCGAACCCCTTACGATCGACGGTAACCCCGAAGCAAAAGTCGGTGTCCCGATTATCTTATTTCTTGGATTTTTAGATACCGTCTCTTACTGGTTAGGATTTTGAATTTTTTCAAAAATACGACGCAGTGGAAAAGCAAGTAATCATTGGTATGCCATCTTTTTGTGGTTTACCATTCCCGCCTGTATTTCAATTATTCACATTCCATTGTTAATTCTTGTTGAAATTTATTATGCACGCGAAAAACAGAAACAATAACTTTTTTAAAAGTACCCTTATAGTGTGTTGCACCACGCAACCATTAGGCGTAAAAGATAAGTGAAGAAGGAACTTCTTATCGAGGTGATAATCGTTTATTTAGTTATTTTGTCTGAACATAATAAATATTCAAACACTATCATTAGCAATACAATATTTTAAAACTAAAAAAAGACCAATCTTATTATTTCATCTGAAAGGGGCGGAATAAAATGGATAATTCAATACTTAGTCATACTAAGACCTTGGACGACGATCAACTGAAATCCTCACAGTCGAATCTCGCTAAAGCAATTAGTACATTTTGTTTAGTCCTTACGATTATTTTTTCATTTTTTATGGTTGTTGATATTATTTTCTTTGCAATTCTAACTGCTAGCTTCTTTGGAAAAAACGTTCTCTTTTTGTTCGCTGATACTGAAAGCAAAGTTATAATGAGCATTGTTGCCCTTTTAACTATTGTTAACTTCGTATCATGAACAATGGGGTATCACATTTTTAACAAAGTCGTTCGTCAGCAAGATTACGAAGCACCACGTTGGTTCTACATCTTTACATGTTGCTCAATTATTGCCTTTTATACATTGATACAAATTCCTTTTGTTGTCTTGGTATTAATCTATTACCAACGTCAAAAAAAATTGAAACAATCAGTGTCGTAACAAAAACGCCGCATTATCTCAGGATGCGGCGTTTTTTTGTGCTTTGACAAATAAAAAAACCTTTACCACTGGGTAAAGGTTCTAAATTAATCAACTTTGATAACTTCTTTATTTTTGTAATAACCACATTCACGGCAAACACGATGTGGTTTGATCATACTTCCACAGTTTGGACATGAGATAATAGCAGAAGTAACTAATGATAAGTGACTTCTTCTTTTGTTTTTAGCAGCTTTACTGGTCTTTCTAAATGGTACAGCCATATTTACACCTCCGATTTAATGATTATTTTTTAAATTTTAATTCGTTTAACTTTTCTCAACGAGGATCCATCTTATTTTCCTGGGATTTAGCGAATTCTTCTTCATCGAAGTATTCACCAAACTCATTGACAAAAGTAATTTTACCATAGTTCCTTGTGAAATTAATAGGAATATTTAAAACAATTTCATCAATTGCATACTGCAATTCATCAAATTCTTCACCAAACACAATATTATAATCCGGTTCGTTTTCATCAGTATCAAACAAATATTGTTCGTTTCAAGCGATGGTCTCAGAATTATCTTTTAATTGCTTTCCATCCCGAGCATCAATGGCGTCAAAATTGACACCAATCTCCCCTTTTACTTCAAGCGTTTTAATTGAATCGTGATATACCAAGGTCGCATTAATGCTTACTTCGTTTAATTTGGTAATTAAATCATGATTGACTTGGTAGTTTTCAAACTGATGGTAAGTTTGGTTAATTGTGACATTTTTCTTTAGTTCAATTTCTTTTTTAAACATTAGCGAATCACAATCCCTTTTGCTTTAATTTTAGCTAGAATTTTATTAAATTCATCGTTAACCATTTGGTCTGTTAATTGTGATTGGTTATCATTAAAGATAAAAGTAATGGTAATCGATTTTTGTTTGTTTTTTTGTAATTCTTCATCAACGTAAATGTCACTTAGTTGAATATTCTCAAGGTATTTCACGTCTTTGGTAATTTCTGAAATGATATTACTGTATTCGTGTCCATCTTGAAGCACAACCGAAATATCACGTGATGTGCGTTGGAATTTTGAGAACTCTGTTCAACGAATATTTTTATTCGCTAAGCGTTCCAATGCTGAAACTGACAAGTCAGCCACAAAGGTTGGCGCTATTTTATTACTTTGTTCAAATTGGGGGTTTAATTTCGTAATAAACCCTAATGTTTCGCCACGATAACTAATGGCCGCATTAATATACGGATGCATTTCGTCTAATGGTTGCGCTAGGTTTTTGAAACTAACCTCATTTAAGTTAATGTTGTAACGTTCCAGAATCGATTCGATGATTCCTTTGACAAAGAATCAATCAATTTTTAACGCCACTTTATGCGCTTTAGAATCAAGAATATCACCTGATAGTCCAATTCCTAAATGACGTTCTCGCACATTATTGAGATTGTAAACATCAGCAAATTCATAGATTTTAATGTTTTTATTCCCCTTATTTGAATTCAAAATAATGGTGTCAATAATTGATGGCAACATTGAAAGACGATAAGTCTCACGCATTTGACTCAACGGCATTGCAAGATCAACGGGATTTTGATAACCAAATAAATCTCATTTTTCAACTGTAGCGTGTGGTAATAACGAATACGTTTTAACGTTAGCAAAACCGTGACCACTTAAGAATCCTTCAATTTGATTGCGCACATTACGTTCAATTTTACTTGATTTCATGATTGAAGTTAGATTTAACGGTTCTGGTTTAATATTGTCATAACCATATAAACGCGCCACTTCTTCAGCAATGTCAGCTGGTAACGAAATATCAGTTCGATTACTATCAACAATAAATTCAAAGTTCCCATTTTGATGGGTAACTTCAAAATCAAGTTCACTGAATAAAGCGATGATTTCTTTTGGTTTTAAAGTAATTCCAAGAATATTTTGTAAATAAGCTTCTGAGACATTTACAACAGCTGCTTTTTCATTCGAATCCTTGATGATTTCTAAATCAGACACTCGACTTAATAGTTCGTAATGGTCAAAAATTTGGACCATTCGTTCGTAAGCTTGACCGTATAACTGTGACGAAATCGGTTTCATATAACGTTGCATCGCAACTGTTGATAAATTGTAAGCTTTTTGTTGTTTACGCATGAAAATGGGATCAAGCGATGGGAAAATCGCAAGAATTTCTTTGGAATCTTTTGTTGGCATGTAATTTTCATTTCATTGCACTCCAAAAGTTGCCACAATCTCATCACCATCCATCAATTTTAAACCAACGGCATTTTTTTCATCAGGACGATTACAAATTTCTAATCCGGTTTTAATTTTAGCTGGATCAATAAAAATGACTGGTTGTCCCGATTCAAGGGCAATCATGTTCGCTAAATCGTGATAAAAATTCCCCGTTGGTTTTGCTCCCGAGTTGCGTAATCAGATATCATCTTCCGCATAAATGCGATCGGTTCAATTTTTGTCAATTGCGATAATTTGTTTCTTTTGAACAACAGCAGTGCTTAACGATTGCACGTGTTTTTTGATGTCTGCTGCCATTTTAATGGTGGTTTTTGTTGTTGGTTGGTATCCGTAGATTTTTTCATCAAAAATTTTGAAACCACTTTTAGAAACACCAAAGTAATTAGCCAATTCCTTAGCAATCTGTAAAGCAGCTAACGCATCAGAACGGTTAAGAGTTAAATCGACATCTCACACCGCATCGTTAAACCCAATAATATCAAGGGCATTTTTATCACCTAAATAAGTGTGGGTTTCCTCTTTTGTGTGGACGACGTAAATGCTGTCACTTTCTGATTCGGCTAATTTTGCTGGTTCAAGCCCAATTTCAGTTAAAGCACAAATCATTCCTTCTGACGATTTACCACGAATTTCACGGTTGGCAATGGTTAGACCATTGGCAATTTTAGTTCCTGGTGTCGCAACCAACACAAATTGTCCTTCAACAACATTGTCAGCGCCACAAACAATCGCACTTGGTAAATCTTCACCAAGATCGACGAAACAAAAGTTTAAATGGGTTCCTTCAATGGGGTTCACTGAACCTAATTGTCCAATCACTAAATTGTCGTTTAATCCTTGATAGTTTTTGTAAGCATCAACTTCAAATCCCAGTGAATTAAGGGCAATTGTAATTTCTTCATCTTTGACAGATGTAATATCAATAAATTTATTTAATCATCTTCTTGTAATGTACATATTGCACCTCCTATTCTCCAAAGAATTTAAATTGTTTTAGGAAACGAACATCGTTTTCATAAAAATCACGAATGTTTTTAATTCCGTATTTCAGCATTGCGATTCTTTCGACCCCGATTCCGAAAGCAAGACCTGTTTTTTGTTCCGGATCAATGTTATTTAATGTTAAGACTTTCGGCGAAATCATTCCTGCTCCCAGGATCTCCACAAAACCAGTTTGTTTACAAATGTTGCAGCCAGCACCCTTGCAAGTTACACAAGTAATATCGACTTCAACACTTGGTTCCGTAAAGGGAAAATAACTCGGACGCATACGAATTTTTGTTGCTTCCCCAAATAAACGCTTACACATATAGTCTAAAACCCAACGTAAGTTGGCAAAGGAAATTTTATCACCTAAAGCAAAACCATCGATTTGCATAAATTGGTGACTGTGTGTGGCGTCATCATCATCACGACGGTACACGTTTCCGTATGAAACAGACGAAACATAAGAGTTTTTAGTTAAATTTTTGGCTGCTTCTGTTAAAGCACGCGCTGTCATGTTAGTACAGTGAGTTCGCAAGACCAATTTCTCGTTAATGTAAAATGTGTCTTGCATATCACGAGCCGGGTGTCCAATGGGAAGATTCAGTTTTTGGAAGCAATATTCATCCGTTTCCAATTCCGTTCCATCCACTAAATCAAATCCTAGTTCCGAGAAAATGGTATAGATTTCATCAATCACCAAGTTTAAAGGATGTTTGTTGTAGAAATCTAGTTTAACGCCCGGAATTGAAAGGTCGATTTTCTCCCCTTCCAATCGTTTGTTTAATTCAAAGGTTTTGAATTTGTGAGTTAACTCATCAAAGTGACGCATAAATTTGGCTTTTAGGATGTTTGATAGTTTTCCGATTTCTTTTTTTTCTTCCACGCTAGCCGATTTCATATGCATTCCTGCTTGCGCAATGACCGAATCCTTCCCTAAGAATTCCTTTTTCATTTGTTCTAAGGTTTTTTCATCCGTTACGCCTTTGATTTTGGCTTCAAATTCTTTTTCAATTGCTTTTAAATTATTAATCATTATTGTTCACCTATTCCTTTGAAAATTGTTCTTTTTAAAATTGCTAATTCTTGTTTGGCATCATTAACCAAAACTGTGAATTCATTAAAGAATTCAGCATCAGCTGTACTTTGGGTTTTTAGTTTCCGCAGAATTTCACGTTCGTAGCGCATCAACGACACTTGAAAGTCCCGATATTGATACAAAAATAGATCCTCTGGATCAACTTCCTTATTATTTATAACACGATTTTTGTGAATTAAATTGTAAAAAATATACGTTATAAGTGGATCGGAAACGAAACGGACGATTTCAGCGTAGTACGAACGCAATCAATTAAAGAAAGCGGCCTTTTTTTCGTCCTCTGGTGCGACCCATTTGGTCAGATAACTCGTCACAATTTGGCACGACCCGCTAAACGCTTCTCGCAATTTACTAATTTTATAAAAAATATCTTGTTGAAACTGGGTATTAATTTTAGCGTGCGTTGCTAATTCCATAAAAGCGACAAATTCGGCACTATTAACCGTTTCTTGTAAACCTGTAAATTCTCAGACAACGCGGTATTGAAAGAGGTGGCAGACAATTTTCCGTTTCGTAAATTTTTTCTCGAACTCAGTTAGATATAATTTTCAATCCATTGTTACTCCTTCAACATCCTAATTTTGGCGCTTTCGAAATCCTGCATCGCTTTAAACCAACTGACTAACGTTTTCACATCATTTTCCTTTACGACGGCTTCAAATTCCTTTTTATCAATGTATTTAATGATAATCGGCTCGATCCGGTGAAAGAGCGGAAAAGCAAAGGCAAAGATAATCGCAATCGTGTACGAATACTCTTTAAAGATCCGTTTGTTGATGACTTCCAAGAAAATAGTCGCCACACATTGCAAGTAGTCGTAAGTCGAAAAGCCCTGTCATTTAATTTGGGCAAATTCCGCCGCGAATTTTTGGTAGCTGTCCGCAAAAAAGTTGAAGTTAATCATGTTATTCAACACATTATTGATTAACGACTCCATTAATTTAAGCGATAAGCTTTTGCGTGCTTTCACAGCCCGAAAAATCACTTCAATTGTTGTATTTAAATTTTTAAGGAGTAATAATTCACTTTGGGATACTGAATTAGTTAAATTGACGTAGACATTATTAATAATTAACGAAATATTAGTTCGTGATAATTTTGCTCCATTAAAACGGAGGATGTTATAAATTACCTCATACTTAACATTTGATAAATAATCATTTGAATATGCCATTGCAATCACCCTTATTTATTTTAATGGATTAACGAGCAAATCAAAAGGTTTTCTTTTTTTTCAAAAAAAACTATCGTAAAAACGATAGTTAATCAGTAATGGCAGTCAATGGATGACGGTTGATACGTTGCATTGCGGCAATTCAACCAGAACCCATAATCACAGCAATCACAAAGAAAGCAATTAGCGGAATATCGGCTGTTAACGGTAAACTAATCAGAATTGAGAAGTTTGATCAAATGACATTACTTACAAGGACTCAAGTTAAGATAATCAAGATGTAAGAAATTACAAAGGAAATCACAGTTCAAATAATATAGTTCCCCATTACCATTCAGTTAATTTGACGGTTTTTGTATCCTATTGAACGCATTGTTAAAATAATGCGTTGTGATTCATCAACCACAATATTCATAATCACAATTAAGATAATTAGGAGTAACACAGCATCTAAGAGAATGAAGATTGTCATCATCATCGTTGCAATGTTTGAAATTTGGTTCACTAATGCTTGGGTAATGCGGAATGGTGAGAATTGTGCTTCTTGGACTTCATCATCCATGCCACCCATATTAGTTAATGAAACGTTGTTTAAAAGATTAATGCGGTCGTCTTTTTTTCCAAATAATAAATCAGAAGTGCCACCCATATCTCCAAGTGAACTTAGCACTGGTTTTAGAAGTGATTGGAACATTGATTTGCTGTTTGAATAAGCGATTGAGAAGTTATCAAGACTAACTTTAATCGAACGAATTGATTCCGCAATATTATTTAGATCGATATCACCAGTCATGGCGACATTTTGCGAAACGATCGAGTTGAATATTTTGTTTTCAGTTAACAAGTTAGTATCAACTTCTGTGATTTGTTTGATAAATGTTTCGTTGTCAACGGTAATGTTTGATGCAAAAGTATCATTTTTATCGATACCAACAATTTTAACGTAAACAGGCACTTTAATGGTGTCACCAATAAAGATTTTAACAACATCACCAATGTTTTTGTCTAATCCACGCGAGAAACGGTATGAAGTAATCGCACTAATTGGATTTGCTTCTGAGTTCGGTTCACTAGAAGTACGATTGGCAATCAATTGACTCATTTTTGCGTAAGCATCACTCGAAATATTGAACCCATTTCTAATGTTTCCGTATTTGTCGTTATTTTCGTCAGCATCAATCAAACGGAAAACAGGTGTTCCAATATTTTGACCGTCTTGTTTAGTTCCTAAAACTTGATAGTACATCAAGTCTTTGGTTTTATCGTATAAGAAAGAGTTGGTAGTAATTAATGGATCATAATTTTCATCATCACCCATCATCATCGAAATAGCAGCTAATGAACCAAACATTCCAACATTTCCCGATGTGTCACTTGATGTATTATTATCACCGCTTCCGCCATTGTTGTTTGTCGCAGAACTTAGTCACTCACTTTGTTTTGTACAATCCGGCAATTTGCCATCAACATTGGTCAATTGCGTTGTTACACAAGATAGTTTCCCAATATCTTTCATTTTAATGGCAAATTGTTTATCGTTATCATCTTTACCAAGTGTATTTCATAAATTACCAGAACTTAGGAAGTTATGTCCAACTATGTCGGCGATACTATCGATCGAATCAATTTTGTCATATTCAGTGAAGGAACCATCATTATTATAATCATCAACTTTAAGAGTGATTAGCGCCAATAACGCACGAAGAGCATTCAAGTTCATTCCGTCTTTTGTTGCTGGTTCCACACCATCTTTAAAGTAATGATTAATAACAGCATCAAACATATTCGAGATATTATCAACTTTAGGCATATCAAAGTTTTCAGCAACTGTTTTTGCATAACCCTGTCCCGAATAATCAATATATTGCACGTCGTTTGGTTGTCAAGCACCATTTGGTGATAACTCGTCTTCGTCCACACTTGTGTAGTAATCCTCGTTCAGATCTAAAATATTTTCACCATCGTCAGTCTGAGTTACTTTCATCGAGTTTTGTCCTGCTCACGACAAACTATAATCCGCTTTATCGTTGATCGTGTTGAACCCTTGTTTAATTAAAGTATTCATAACACCGGATGCCGAGATTAAAGCCATAAACATAAAGGCTGAAAATGCAATCAAGGTTAAGACCATGACAAATTTTCCTTGTCCTGATTTTGTAAATGAATAACGCATTCTTCACGTAAAGCGACGACTAGATCTTTGGTAGATGTAGCTTCTTAAACGGTTAATCAAT
>JALAGN010000028.1 GCA_022712415.1 Spiroplasma sp.
TCGGCAATTTCTTGGGCCACCGCAAAGTCAGTATTACAACTCATGACACAAGTTGGTTTTCTTTGAATGACTTCAATCGCAACTGAAGGTCCATAAATTGCTCCGACTGATTTGGCAATATTTGTCCCTTTTAATTTATTTTTAATGGTGGTTGAAAGTAAATTAAGATTTTCTTTATCTAAACCTTTTGCCACATTAATAATATGCATTGGGTGTTTTCCGGCTTTAATCACTGAATCTAAAACAGAATCAAGCGCCGCAGTTGGTGTTCCTAAAATGACGATTTCAGCTTTATCCAACGCAAAATCAAGATCAGTTGTTGCATGAATATTTTCATTAATTAATAAGTCTCCAAAAAAGAAACTATTTAAGTTATTATCGTTAATATCGTCAACTTGTGACTTGATAATTCCATACATAGTGACGTTGTGACCGTTATCGGCCAACACGTTTCCTAAGACTGTTCCATACGCCCCAGTCCCGATGATTGTTACATTTACTGTTTTATTCATTTTATTTACTTCCTTTCCCTAAAGATGATGTTGATTGGCACACCACTAAAATTAAATTGTTGTCTAATTTGGTTTTCAATAAATCTTTTGTACGAAAAGTGAACGTAAGTTGGATTATTCACAAATAAGACAAATGTTGGTAGATAAGCTTCAACTTGTGAAGCATAGTAGATTTTTAAACGGCCCCCATTATGATTTGGTGCCGGGTTAATTAATTGTGCTTTATTCAGAACCTCATTTAAAACACTGGTTTTAACGCGTTTCTTGATATTGCGTTTAATCTCTTCAATAGCCACAAAGATATTAAAAACCCGTTGTTTTTCTAATGCTGAGATAAAAATGATATTGGCATAGTTTAAATATTTAAAATACGAACGAACCTCTTCTTCTTTACGGTTAATGGTTTTATCGGTTTTATTTTTAACTAAGTCCCATTTATTTCCAACCATAAGGATTGGTTTTTTTTCTTCAAAGGCAAATCCGGCGATATTGGTATCGTGGTCGGAGATGTTTTCAGAAGCATCAAATAAGAAAATAACAATATCAGATTTAACAATACTGGCAATCGAACGTAAATAACTATATTTCTCCAGGTTCTCGTAAATTTTCCCTTTTTTACGCAGCCCAGCCGTGTCGACAATGACATATTCGTTCTCGTTTCACTTAATTTTAGAATCGACGGAATCAATTGTTGTTCCGGCAATTTCAGAAACAATCATTCGGTTTTCATTTAGAATTGAGTTCACTAAACTCGACTTACCAACATTGGGCTTCCCGATAATGGTAATTCTGGTGGTACTTTCATCATAGTTATCAGCTTTTTTTGGCATTTGATGGGCAATAGCGTCCAGCAAATCTCCGGTTCCAATTCCGTGTGTTGCTGAAACTAGAACTGGTTCTCCAAAACCGAGCGCCATATAAGTGAATGATTCATTAAATGGTTCTTTACGATCATATTTATTGACCGCAAGAATGACAGGTTTCTTGGATTTATACAAGATTCTTGCGACTGTTTCATCTTCTGGCGTAATCCCATCTTTATGGGAAATGCAAAAGACAATGACATCAGCTTCTTCGATGGCAATTTCGGCCTGCATTTTAATTTCTTTGGCGAAAGGCGCATCTTCTAATGTAATTCCCCCAGTGTCAATGACCACAAAAGGAAGTGTCAATCATTCGGCATTACCGTACATTCTGTCACGAGTGACTCCCGGGCGATCTTCAACAATTGCTTTTTTTTCACGAATAATGCGATTAAATAATGTCGATTTACCAACATTTGGTCTTCCAACAATTGCTACTATTCCTTTTTTGGGCATAATCTCACCTATTTTTCTTTAACGATTGCTAATATGTTTTCAACCGCTTCTTCAAAAGTGGTTGTTGAATTATCAACCACAATAGCATCATGAGCAATTTTTAACGGTCCGACTTCACGATTTTTGTCGCTTTCGTCGCGCGTTTTTATCATTTCAAAAATTGTATCATAATCAGTTGGTTCTACATGGTTTTTGATATTTTGCATTGTACGTCTTTTGGCACGTGCCTCGACACTACAATCTAAATAAATTTTGTACTTGGCATTGGGTAAAACAACTGTTGTAATGTCACGACCAGTTAAAACACAGTTTAACGATGTCGCCACCTCACGTTGCAAATTCACCATAAAGTCACGCACAACTTTTAATGTGGTAATCTTATTGATATTTTCCATAACGTCTTTTCCAGTCACATAGGCCATATAGTTTTCGCCATTGACATAGATTTCTTCATTAATGTACTGGCAATTAAAGCGGCTTAACGCCTCTTCGATGGCTTTGCCATTATTAAAATCAACTTTTTCAGCAAGCAAGAACTTTGTAAAAGCACGGTAAGTCAAGCCGGTGTCAATAAAATCATAGTTTAATCGTTTGGCGACTTCTTGCATGATTGATGTTTTTCCCGATCCGGCTGGACCATCAACAGCAATTTGAATATATTCCATATTTCCCCCTATAAAACTAAAACGAGAGCAATTCCAATTGCAATTAAAACGAGAGCAATAATCAGAATTGGTAAAACCACTTTTAGCGAACGCATTTGTTTGGTACGACGAATTTTATTTCTTAAGCTTAGGCGTTTAGCGTCAATTTCTTTATTGATGACGTCCAAATCACGTGCTAATTCATTAATTTGACGTTCGTCGCGATTACGGATTTGTTGGACAAGCGACATCGAAACACTTTCAATAATTGGATGGTGTTTAACGGTTTTGGCATTATATCGTTCAATGCTTTCGTTTAATCAACTCAGTGTTGCATCCAATTTATCTTTATATTGTTGATTGGTTTGATTAAAAACGGCGTCGTTGTCGTCAGACGCCACCTCTTCTGCTTGATTAGTGGTATGGACGTTTTTTAACTCCGTTAAAATTCGTTTTAACTCAGAAACTTCGTTTTCAGTAATGGTAACATTGTCTCTCACAGTTTCAAGATAAGGTTTTTCGAGCTGTTGTTCGTGTAAAAACTGGGCTAATTTATCCCGAAAGAAAGTACGGTCAACTAAATCAAGCTTTTCAATTAAACGCGAGAACTGTTGATTTTCGTTATCTAAAATTGAGAATTTATTAATATCCCGATTAACTTGGTCGTGAAGTCATTTGTACTTCGCCATTCTCGTTGTTGCAACCATTTTTATCACCACTCTATCACCATATTAATTTATCATAAATTTTACCGCATTGATATAGGGACAACTTGGTAGCAATTAGATAATTAAATTAATTTTATTATTTTCCCGTTCATATTTCTCATAATTTGTTAATTTATACTTTTTGATGCAACGTGAAAACGCTTTTTCGTGGTTTTTTAAATTTGACACAAACTCTAATTGTTGGTTGTACGGATTAACCAGATAGAACGACCATTTATTTTTTTGGTAAATAAAGACCGCATGATTTTCTTTTCCCGTTCAAGCACGAATTGAAGTGCGTAATAAGTACCCAGCGAGATTACCCAGTCAATTGACGAGTCAAAAGCACGGAATACAGAACATTGTTGAGAAATTAAGATCGGTCAATCAATGAAAACGGTAAATTAATAAGGAAATTTGGAGAATCGTAATATGGGCTAAAATAGTTCAAAAGAAAATCACGGTTTTTTTGTTGATTTTCTTGTCATCGTTTGCCACAATGTAGAAAAATAAAGCAAATAAACAAAATGTCCCGACGGTGTGACCGCTTGGAAAATCGTTATTTCATCATGAATTACTATCCCCTTTTGCCCCGGCATCATTAAATCAGTATTTGATGTTGCCAAGAAAATCATTTGGTTCGTATCATGCAAAATATGTCGCATTTTTAGTTCCATCACCAGAACCCCACATGACAGTATATTCAAAATCTCACCCTAGTGGTTGTAACTCATTCTGATAAATATTATGAAAATCGACACTGTAGTAAAATGGTCGGCCAAAACTTCGTTTCAACACAATTAAAATAAAGTAAGTAATAAAGACGTGAAAAATCATTTTCAAGCAACCAATGTAATATTCCTCATCGATCAAAACAGCTTTATCCTTAATTTGGAAACGCATATAATAAATTACTCAGCACATTGCGACAGTTTCGACAATATGAATCCCTAATTGCACTCCGAAACGTCATCAATAACTCAAGACTGCTTTTGGATCATTTCCTACCCCTAGCGTCACCAGTAATGGTATGAACACAACGAGTAATATTACAGAAATTTCAAACAAAAAGAATAATGGCATAAGCAATTCACGGGAAAGTTCAATGTTGAAAGAACTTAACCTTGGTTTTGATAGCTAAAATACTAACAAAACACTCCCACAAAATCGCAATCGCAAAAATCTCAGCAAAAAATAACTGGGTATCCCCGATTTCATCATAAATTAAGACAAAAACACGGACTGCTTTAAAACGCATAAGTTTACCAGCGGCAGCGGCAATTTGTAAATCATAAAAGGTCGCAACAATAAAACTAATTGTGCTTAATCCAAGGTAAATTATCATCGGTAAGTAGAAAAACCAAAAACGCTTCGTATGGACGATGCGTTTCAATCAAGTATCATCAGTTTGAGCCAGAAATAATTCGCTCTTATCACTAATGTTGTCTGCTATATTTAGTTCTTTTTTATTCATAATCTAATTTTAAATGATTTTTAATCCATTCAAACCAAAAATTAATAATAGCGGTGGTTAATGATTTTTAGTTTTGGTTCAATGAGGCAAAAGATTGTCATATCAAAAGTACAACGAATAATGTTGGCACAAAAGACAATGATTGCATTAATTCAAATCATCTTTTTAAAACTGTCAAAGCTGATACTTTCTTCGTGGTCGCCCCCCGAATGTCCTTGGACGGTTGTAATGTAAATTGTCAAAATATAGAAAATAGTAAAGACGGCCGAACTGATCAAGATAAATGGCACCATTGGTGTTCAACGACGAAATTTATCGACTTTATCGTTGGGATGACGGTGAAATAAAGAATTGCGAAAGACAACATAAAAGAAGAGTCATAAAATTCACACAATTAAAATATATGAAACGGCATCAAACAACGGTTCGTAGGGATTTCAAATTTCACCGTGAATAACGGCGTGGAGAAATGGTGTAATTAAAGCGACGACTGACGCAAAAATCGGACCAATTGCGGTGACAGCTAACATGACAACTAACACATCCAGAAATCGCATCATAACCGGAATTCCATTAATTGGCGGAATCAAGAGATCGAGCATTTCTAATCCAATATCAATCAACGAGGCCACAATGGCTAACGCTAAAAAGATTCCAGTGGCCGAAATGTAAAAAATCGTGTTATTGGTTTGCTTCTTCTTAAAGAAGTTCTTCGGACTAAAATCAGATGGTTTCACATCATCCTCCTTTTCACCATAAAAATGGTGAATATCATGATAATGATCGCCTAATTTGGTTTCTTCTAATTCGTGCTCGTGGACTTCGTGTTTCTTATCCATGTTGTCACCCCTTCTAGCGCATATGTTTGTTGTTCAAAATGATTAGAACATTTAATAATGCCATAAAAATCAAACTATTGATAGTAAATTTTAAAATATTAAATCCAAAGACCACAGCTAAATAAACTGTTAAAGCATGGCCGGTAAAGTTAATGCCGTACATTTTGTTATACAACGGCAGCGACAATGCCACGTTCATACCAACAGCAACAGCAGCAATCGCAATTGTCCCAACCCCTAGCGCAATACTCATTGCCACATAGGTTTTTTTTGTTTTATTGTCAATTCGCAAAGCTTTAAAAAGCAGTCGATAAAGAGCGGCAATGATTAAAATCGCAATTCCATCAATGATGTTCATTGAAAGCACTCCAACCCATTCGTCATTCACGGCCGGAATTCGTAATCACGAACAAATCCCGATAATGATTAATGTGTAAAACTCATTGGTGACAATGAGCATAATTAAATAGGTAAAGAATGTCACTTCAACTACTAAAAAGTTGTAGATGGGAATTAAACCAAGTACATATTTGGAAAAGAACATCATAACAACATTCATTGCCACCATCATAGCGAGAATTGTAATTCTTTTCGTGTCAATCCGAAAGTAATTTGCTCACTTAGTGCGAGCACTAACGACGACTTCTTGTTCTGGTGATGAATGTTTGATTGACCCTAAATCAGCATTTTTATCCATAGTCCGCCTCCGTTTCTTAATTCTACAATATTTTTTCAGATTCTAATAATTTTATTTATAATAAGAAATGTAAAGGAGATATACAAATGAATAATAAAATTCAAATGATCGTTGAAATCCCCAAAGGATCTTCAAACAAATACGAATATGACATTACTGACGGTTCAATCGCACTTGACCGCGTTTTATACGGAGCAAACTTTTATCCTGGAGAATACGGATTTGTCCCCGAAACTCTTGATTGAGATGGTGACCCCCTTGATGTTATCTCGTTAGCAACATATCCAACCCTACCAGGAGTACGTGTTAATGTGCGCATCCTTGGTTCAATTAAAATGATTGATGCTGGTGAAATCGATACTAAATTATTTGCTGTTTTTGCAGATGATCCTCGTTTTACTGCCTTTCAAACAATTAATGATGTCCCACAACACCTAAAAGATGAAATTCAAAACTTCTTCTTGCAATACAAAGCATTGCAAAAAAAAGAAGTGAAAATCAATGGTTGAGGAACACTCGAAGAAGCACTAGAAGAAATTCAAGAATGTAAAGAACGTTACACTGAATACGAAACTAGATTATTAAAAGGTGAAAAAGACGCTATCATGGCTGAATGAAAAGCTAAAGGTTTAGGTCAAGCATAAAAAAAATCCGTTTAATGGATTTTTTTTATTTGTAAATAACAAATGGTCCAAAGTATTTTAAGGCGCTCGCTTTTCTCGCAAAGACAGGCATAATATTAGTTTTTCATGCTAACGCAAAAGTACGAGCTGCCACAATATCTTGTGAATACTCGGTGCAATATTGCGAAATGAACGGTGCAATCGCAAATTCGTATTTAACTTCCATCCCCTCTTTTGCTCCATACACAAAAGTACTAAAGATGAGCGACAGAATAGCTGCTGCTAGTGCAATGTAGAAAAGCATGTTTCAATCCATAATTTTGAAAAGAAAAATATTTTGGTAAATTGTCAAACTATCAACTTTGAAGATAACATAAAGTGTCAGCTGCAAGAAAGTGAAGAAGTAAAATAACGCACGAAAGACAGGCACAACTACGTTAACCAGAATAATGAAACGGCCAAACGATTTTTCTTTTTTTAACACTCCAGCCGCATAAAAAATGTTGCCCAAAAGGTTGTCAATTTCGTATCCAACAGACGGAAAGTTAAATTTCGTAATATTAATAGTTTTTGTTTTGTGATTAATCGCATTAGCAATTGAAAAGTACTCTTCTGATTGACTTTGGACAACGTGTCAGTCGGTAATGTCAAAAAAGGCCAATGCCTTTTTAATCATGATTTCCAATTTTGCAGTTGAAATATTATTATCCGGACCCTTAATTTCCGGTGTGACTTGGCGCAACATAACAATGGTAAAGATGACGCGCATCACCAAAAAGGCGACGACAATCCCAAGTAGTAAGAAAGTTAAAATATCAAAAAGCATTTTATCACCTCGTTTACATTATACCAACATCGGTCTTTGAATCGGCAAAGAAAAAAATCGGTCACCCGATTAAATTACATATTGACGTTGTGATAGACGTTTTGCACGTCTTCTAGTTCGTTTAATTTGTTGATCATTTTTTCGAATTTAGCTTTATCTTCTTCGTTTAAATCAACGTATTCACTTGGAATCATAGTAGTTTCAGCTTTAACATATTCAGTGATCCCAGCATCATCTAACGCTTTTTTAATCACGTTAAATGATTGGAAGGCTCCGTAAATAACAGTGTTTTCGTCTTCTTCAAAGACGTCATTTACTTCTGCATCAGTTTCCATTAATAATTCTAAAGTTGCTTCCACATCTTTGTTGGTTGCAGCAAAAATGAATAATGAAATTGAATTAAATGAGTGTGAAACTGCTCCGGTTTGAGCGATTTTCCCACCATTTTTATTAAAAGCATCACGGATTTCAGCAATCGCACGATTAACATTTGATGTTAATGAATCAACAATAACCATTGATCCACCGGCACCATATCCTTCGTAACGGTTTTCAGCGTACGATTCCGCATCGCCACCTTCAGCTCTTTTAATTGCTCTTTGAATGACATCAGCTGGTACTTGGTTTGATTTCGCTTTATCAATCGCTGAACGTAATGCTAAGTTCGCCGATGGATCTGATCCGTTCTTGGCTGCCATATAAATTTCTTTAGCAGCACGACCATAAATTGCCGATTTCATTGCGGCAGTTTTTTCCATCGATTGTTTTCTTACTTCGTGGGCACGTCCCATGTTAATTCCTCTTTTCTACGTTCTAATTATAGCAAATTATTTTTTTAATGAGAGACGCATTTTCTCGATTGCATCAAAAACAATTTGCATTTTTACATCGATATCATCAGTATCAGCATCAACAACTAAGAAATTGAAAATATCTTTTCTTTTGTTATAAAATTCTTCATATTTGGTATTTAATACTTCTCAATATTCCCTTGGTGTTTCCAATTCTTGGACACGACCACGTTCCGCAATACGAGCAATCGCTTTTTCGGTCGATACTTTGAGATAAATCACAATATCAAATTCCGCTCTTTTTTCTAAGTTCGGAATAATGACGTTTTCGTAAAACTCGGTATAAGTTTTGTAGTCGATATCGTTCATTGTTCCGAGTTCATGGTTAACATCCACAAAAATAGGGTCTTCTAAAATGGTACGGTCAAAGATAACGTTTTCTAATTTTTTCGCTTGGTGTAATTGAATCGAACGGGCAGTTAACATGTAAATTTGCATTTTAAATACTGTGCGTTCCATATCTTTGTAGTATTCATCAAAATACGGGTTGTTATCAATTGGTTCAGGAAAAATCTCAAATCCCAATTTTTTCGAAATCAATTCCGACACTGTCGATTTCCCTGCTCCTACTGTTCCAAATAATGCTATTTTCATTTTACTTAATCCCTTCTAATTTCGTCTTTGTCCTTTAAAGATTCCATACAACGCTTTAATTTCGTGTGGTTTTAAAGGACGATATTTTCCTGATGGCACATCAGCAATGTTTAAAAACTCAATCGCAATCCGTTTTAGTTTTTCTAAAACAATATCAGCGGCAATTAACATTTTTTTAACATGGTGTTTGCGGCCTTCACTAATAATTAAAAAGATAATACTAGTATCAGTTTCCTCATCATATTTTAAAATTCCGGCATCCAATGCTTTGGTGAAGTAATTATCATCATCAATATTCACTCCACTCATTAGTTTTCGAATTTGGTATTTTGATACTTTCCCCTGGCATAATGCTTGATAGGTTTTACGAATCCCATAACGCGGGTGCATAATGTAATCAGCAAACTCACCATCGTTTGTCATAATCAACGCTCCCGAAACATCATAATCAAGACGACCAACCGGATATAAACGGACTTTTTCTGATTTGAAAAAGTCAGCGACTGTTCTTCGATCTTGAGGATCTTGCAGTGTTGTCACAACCATTCTTGGTTTGTGAAATAAGTAATAGTATTTTTCGTTGTCCGAGACAAGTGGTTTATTGTCAATTGCAATCTCCACATCATCCTCAAATGATGAACCCATTTCAGTTATGACATTGCCATTAACTTTAACACGCCCTTGTGCCATCAATTCTTCTGCCTTACGACGTGAGCAATAGCCGCGAGCGGCAATTATTTTCTGTAATCTATTCATTTGCAAACAAGTCCTTACCATCATTACTTGAAGAATCGATTTTCGGTAATTCATCCAAACTATTAATATTGAAATATTTCATAAATTCTTCTGTGACTTCGTATGTCATCGGAACACCAGGTTTAGTGTAATCTTTCCCTGCTTCCCGAATTAAATCACGAATTCGTAATTTGTAGAAAACTGTTTCACAGTTAACACCACGCAATTGCTCCACTTCAATCCGCGAAACCGGACCACGATAAGCAATAATCGAAAGCACTTCTAAGGCTGCTGACGACAATTTGGTTTCTGTTTTAACGTTGGCGAGTTTTTTATAAATCTCGGCGTCTTCTTTACGCGTCACCATGCGATAATGGGTTTTGGCAAAGTTTTGAATTGCTAACCCACAAGCTTCATCATCATTAAACTTAGCAATTAATGTGTTCACTAAACGTGTTGCTTCTGCTTCGGTTTCATCGATTAAAAAACAAATATCATTTAAATCAGTACCAGCATCACCATTAATAAAAAGTAATCCTTCAATTAAAGCTAGTTTTTTATTTTCTGTCATGCCCGTTTTCTCCTTTAATTTTATGAATGATAATATTGTCATCATTTTGCTCTATATGAATAATACCATTTTTTGCTAAGTCCAGAATTGACATAAAGAGCGCCAACATCATTTGTAAAGTAACACCTTGGTGTTCCAACAACTCTTCTAAAGTTCACGATGTTTTTTGCGCTTCGTTTTCTTGCAGCAAAATCATAATGTCTTTTGCCACTTGTTCTGGTGACAATTCAGTCGCTGTAATTGTGGTTGTTGCTTTATTTTTGAGCTTATTCTTTTCAATGACTCTTAAGAATATTTTAGCAAATTTATCAATGTTAATTTGATTTATTACCAAAGGTAATTCATCATCGTTAATTTTCACAACTTTAATGATACTGCGGTCCTTGGCAAAAACGTTTAAATGATCAATTTGTTTGGTTTTGAAGTAACCAACCGCTTCTTTAATTTTGTGGTACTCAATTAAACGGTTTACTAAATTATCAACACCGTCCTCATAACCGTCCACAATTTCAATTTCTTGTTTCGGAAGTAACATTTTTGATTTTAATTCAATTAAATGGGATGCCGTAATCAAATATTCGGACGCAATCTCAACATCTAACTCCTCAAATTGGTGTAAATACGCCAAATACTGATTGGTAATTTCAACCAAGTTGATTTGCATTAAATCCATATCTTTTTCTTTAATCAAATGCAGTAATAAATCCAATGGACCATTGAAATCGTCGAGAGTAATTGCCGTTCACTTTTCCATTTTTATTCCTCCACTTTATTTTTCTGAATTAACAGACGAATATCCTCGTCTTTCATTATTGTAGCATCTAGTAGAAATACCGTGCGACAAATATTTATATATAGTAATTTTATCGCATTTAAGAAGTTATATTCCAGTGATGGGTCAAAGAAATCATGCGTGATTTTATTTCGTAGTCGACGTAAATAATGTCATAACGTCGAATCTGTTAAAATTGCGATGTCATGCTCTGCTTTTTCCAGATCCGCATCAGGACGAGCAAATAAACGAACATTATTACTAAATTCAATGTGAAATTTTTCATCAATTCATTTATCGTTTTTTTGATTGAGGTATTTTAAACGTAAATGGTTAAAAATCCCGTTAATTTTGTCATAAAAAGAATACATGTATTCTAAAACTTCGCATTGATAAAAGAAATCGCGGTCGTTGATTTTCATGGCCCCTTTATTAATCAGATTAATATCATTGCGAATGACATCTGTGTAGTAATCCATAAACGAACGAATTTCAAAGAAAATTGTTTGGTTTAAGAGTTTGTTATTGACTAAGTACAGATTAGTATAAGTCTCAAAAGTAGCATCAATGTAAGTCTGCACTTTTTTGGCCGGTCATTCCTCTAGTTTTTCGACCGGAGTATTATAGTATAAATTAATATTCAAATTATTATCTTCGCGTTTGCAAAATGAATAAATGAAATTTTCATCCACATATAAATATTGGTCGACGAAATTAGTAATTTTTGTAATTGTTTTGCGATATGTACTTAACGTGTGATCATCACCACTAATTAAGTTTCGGTAAATCATCCGAATATCCATCTATCTCACCACCTATTAAAAATGATTATCAAGGAATGCCATTTGCAAAATGCATTCCGATAATCATTCCTGCTTCTATTTTTTTGTTTTAATGTCCGAAAAGTCAATTGTATCGACGTCAGATCGTAAATCAATAACTTGATTAATTGATTCCCCTGTTTCTTTGTTAACCATGTATCGTGAAGACGAGACCACAGAAATATTTAATAACGCTAAAAGCGGAGTTAACCCAACTGAAAGGGCTAAGAAAATGGCACCTCCGATGAAGGTTCCGACCCATTCGGGGAAATGGCCAATAATTGATGTTTCATTTGAGAAATGGAACAATAAATTATCGTTTAAAACATTATGATTATTTCAATTTTCGGTAATATTGTCTAATAGTTCGTTGACCGAATCAGCATCAAGGCCGTATTGGAGTAATCCATCCCGCAATGCAGCCCCATTTTTAAAGGTAAATAAGTTGGCAGTGTTATCGTCAACATATTTTGAAAGTCATAGTAATCAATAAAAGAACACGATGCCAATAAAAATAACAAACATTCAAACACCATAACGTAGAATTGTTTCGGCAATTCCGTATCACGATTTATTTTCCATCAAAATCATAACATAAATAAAGACCAAAATTGGGACTAATACTTTGGAAATGATTGTCGATGGTCACGGAATACTTTCAGGATGATTTGAGGCTGGTAAATTAATGGTTAAAAAAGTAATCATCGAAAATAATTGGGCGATCAAAATAAACAATCCAACTGGATAGTTTTGAACCTTTGTTCTCCCTTCACGGGCGTGATGCACGATTGCCAATCCCAAAAAGAGAATGGTAAATAAATTAACTAAGGTCGAAAATGACAGTAGATAATTTGAAATCAACAGACCAATGTGGTTTCCATAAATCGAAACAGTTCCATTTCAATCAATAATTCATTGTTGGTCTTGAACCGAAACAACGTATTTACCTAAATCAAGGCCGATTGTCAGGGCAATCAAAAGAATAATGCATGATTTATATGCAATTTTTAAAATGGTATTGAGTTTCATTTTACTGGTAAATCGCATTCAATCACGTCCTTATCATTGTTCTTTTATTTAATAAATTTAATTTTTAATTCACAAGTAAAGCTTTCCTCTGGTTTAATGTTAAGCATTCTTGGTTTCGCGTGTAAATCATTGTTTTCACGTTCTGCTGGATCAGGAATTCCTAATCAAGGTTCAATACAAATGAAGTTTTCTTCGTCCGAAGCACTTCATAGTAAGAAAGTATTGTAATCATCAAGCGAAATTTCATAACCAATTTCACTATCTTCATATCTTACTCACGAAGATTTCAAATCTTGAGTAAAGTAGAAAGCACTATTCGCAAATGATAAATCAGCTATTTTTGTTTCTTGGATTTCAAATTTGTAATCCGGTTTTTCTGCCACCAAACCTTGGTCGTTGACATCTTTGGTAAAGTGTTCAGTTTTATCAAAAGTTAAAACTCCGTCTTTTTTTGATAGAAATGCTGGGTGATGTCCCATTGTGAAGATCATTTGTTTGGTGTCTAAGTTTGTGACCTCGTACGAAACAACAACTTCGTCGTTAATAATTTCAATTTGGTTTTTAATTTCAAATTCAAAGGGATAAATTGCTTGGAATTTCCCGTTTGATTTCGCACTGAAAGTGACAAGACCTTCTGATTCATCTTCAACAGCAAAATCAGTAATATCACGGAAGAATCCGTGGCGTTTCATTTCATATTCTTTATTTTCGTAAGTATATTTGTTGTCTTTTAACAGACCAACAATTGGAAATAAGAACGGTCAGTTTTTTCCTCATGCTCCATCTTGTTGATAGCATAGTTCTTTTCCCTTAAATTTTAAACTTCTAATTTCTAATGGATTTTCACAAATCTCAATTATGATATTGCCTTTTTTTAATGTATACATAAAATTTCCCCCTAATTTCCAAAATCAACTGGTGTTTTTGCACGATCAACCATTGATTTTCGATATGTATTTTTTTGATTAATTAACGCCTGTTTTAAATCAATAAACTCAGCCAATAAA
>JALAGN010000029.1 GCA_022712415.1 Spiroplasma sp.
TATTTTTAGAACAAAAGAAATCGGGGCACAGCATGGACAACAACAATTCAGAACTAAATAAATCTGAAATTGAAAATGAAAATACATTAGAATCAAAGCAACACTTTCTAGATGAAGAGTTGGATGATTCTTATATTTTTTCAAAAGCAATTTTCCGCAAATTAGCTAAAAAATATAATAAATCACTTGATCGCGTCCCAAGCGACGAAGAACTGATTGATTTAATTCGTCAGGATCTAGTGACGAAACGCCAAAATTCATTGTTAATTAAAGCATATTTCAAAGCGCAGTTTTGAAAAGAATTAATGATGTTGTTTTTAGCGACCGTCTTTAGTACGATTGCGTATGACTACTTTATTACCACAACTGGAAAAACAGGAATTTTCCCGGCCGGAACAGGGGCGATCGCTCGTTTGTTAGCAACCATTACGTTCAGTGATCCGTCACAAATTTCATCCTTCTTTTTCGTCTATCAATTTGCGATTAATATCCCGTTAATGATTTTTGGGATCTTTAAACTTGGGTGAAAATTTACGATTGTCACTGTGCTATATATTGGTCTCCAAATTTTAGTTGACCAAATTTTTCAATATATTCCAGTCATTAATCCCAATGATTTTCATTTCATTGTTGACTACCAGTTCTTACAAACACTCGATAATTCATGAAACTTTGCCATTTGATTACTAATTTTCGGAATTGTCGGGGGAGCCTTTTTAGGATTGAGTTTCTCATTTATTTATCGTATTGGAGGATCATCGGGAGGAATTGACTTCATTACCATTTATTTATCAAAAAAAAGTAACAAACCAGTGGGGGGAATTAACCGGAATGCGAGTTTAATTATTTTATTCGTCGTTATTATTTCAAATACCATCATTACCCCAACCGATCAATTAAACCGGGATATCCTCGTACGGATTACCAGTGGCATTAATTTAGATGAAACGTTTAAGGGCGGTCGAACGCTAGGAGAGATGCTTAGTGGTGCGTTGGAAAATAAGGGATGAGCTGACCCGCTTACTGCTGACAATCTTTCATCCGCTTTACAGTATTTAATTCAAAATAATGTCTCTGGATTTAACGACATTATTTCGCAGTTACCAACTAAATATGAAGCATTAATCAAAGTCGAATTTATTATTGGACCTTCAATGTTTGGTTCAATTACCTTAATTGTTATTTCGGGAATTTGTACTAATTTCTTGTACCCAAAATACAAATTACGTACTTACATGATTTCCACTAATATGCCAAAAGAAATTAATAAAAAAATTATTGACTTAGGCTTCCAAAATGAAATTGCCTCATGAGATACCACTAACCGTTCACGTGGGAACTACCTGCACCGAACAATGTTTATGTTATCAATGCCAGTGATGCAGTGATCAAGCATTCAAGGGGAACTCTTTATGATTGACCCGTACATTAAAATTACCATTTTACGAACTAAAGCAGTTGTCGGGTTATTTAAATATGAACCCGTACAAAACTCAGAACGTCAAGAAGTAATGGAACAAGTAACAAACGATGAGAATGAAATTGAAAAAATCAAACAAGTTGCGATTGTTAAATTCAAACATCAAATGGATTCAGTCTCAGAAAAACGAACTCGTTTGTATGAGGATATTAAAGCGGGAGGCGAACGTCAAAAACGAGCCGAACGGGAAATTAAGAAAATTACCAAGAAACGCAATGAAATGATTACCAAATTTAAACAAAACATTCATGATATTAAAAATATGAGTAACGATGGAACAAATGAAATTCCTAACTTACCAAACGATAAAAAAACTAAAAAATAATTTAATTTAGGGGAGGTCTTTATGAAAAAGTACTTAGCAGTTATTAATGGAAGAAAAATCACAACGGAAAAATGTGTCGCCATTGTGAGTCCGATAACATTAAAACCGTATGGCGAAGTAAGTTCACTGACAAAAAAAGATATTGATACAGCGTTTACCACTGCTCGTAGTCAATTTGCAATGTGAAGCACATTAACACTGGATGCTAGAATTGCATATCTTGACAAGTGAAAAGAACAAATGGTTGCTAACGCGGCGGAAATTGTGGAACTAATAACTTATGAAGTTGGGAAAACAAAAAAAGATGCGCAAGCTGAATTAGACCGTACCATTGAGTATATTGACGAAACATTTACGGAAGCACGAAAAATTACTGCAAATATCATTGGACCTGATGTGACCGGAATTAAAAATAAAACCGGGCACTTCTTTCGTGTTCCCAAAGGGGTTGGAGTTTCGATTTCACCCTTTAACTATCCAATTAATTTAGCAATGTCAAAAATCATTCCGGCTCTTGTAACAGGAAACACCATTGTCTTTAAACCAGCAACCAACGGTTCGCTATTAGGAGCCTTTTTAGGGGAATTAACAATGGGAATTTTACCTGATGGCGTATTTAACGTTGTCACTGGTCGTGGTTCGGAAATTGGTGATGAAATTATTACTAATCGTGAAATTGATTTTGTCTCTTTTACCGGATCAACCCGCATTGGAAAACGAATTTTAGATATTTGTCCATCAAAAGATGTTGTGCTTGAATTAGGCGGAAAAGATCCGGCTATTATTGTGGATGCGACTAATTTAGATTATGTCGCCGACCAAATTGTGCTGGGCGGATTATCATATTCCGGCCAAAGATGTACTGCAATTAAATCAATTATTACGACTGATGCCATTGCTGACCAATTAGCACCAATCTTGGTTCAAAAAATCGAAGCATTACAAGTCGGTTCGCCACTAGACGGAGCGTTTATTGGTCCGTTAATTAGTGAAGGTGCCGCTCAATTTGTGCAAACTTTAATTGATGACGCCATCAACAAAGGCGGAAAAGTTTTAACTGGAAATAAAGTAATCGATAATTTGGTTTATCCAACTCTGATTGACAATGTGACAAACACAATGCAATTATTTGATGAAGAACCATTTGGGCCGTTGCTACCAATTATCCGTGTTAAAAATATTGATGAAGCCGTTATGATTGCTAATCATTCACAATACGGACTACAAGCTTCACTCTTTGGTGAAAATGAAACAGAATTATTTGAACTAGCGCAAAAAATCAATACTGGTTCAGTTAATATCAATGCCAAATCACAACGAGGACCTGATATTTTTCCTTTTATCGGGGTTCGTAATTCTGGTTTTGGTGTCCAAGGAATTGTTGATGCCTTATATTCAACAACTAGAATCAAAGGAATTGTTGTTAATAAAAGATAGAGAAAATGGTTGTTTTAACAATCATTTTATTTTAGGAGTATATATAAATGTTATGAGATAGTTTGAGTACATTGCCGGTTTCGGCCTATATTCCCTTAATCCTTGTTTTCGCGGCAACGGTCGCAATTCTGGGGACTTTTTCTGGCGTTGGTGGTGGTGTCTTACACATTCCTGTGATGGTGTGAGTGCTGACAGAAATTGATTTAAAAGAAATTAAGTTTATTTCAACGATTCTTGTTTTTGCATCGGCTTTAATTAATACAGCAATTGCCATGTATAAAAAGGAAATCAATTATTGAATTATGATTGTTGCTGTCGTCGTTGCAACGCCAACCATTTTCTTAGGAAACTACATTAACAATCTAATTAATAGTGGGATTACTGAAATTATTATTGTGATACTGTTGAGTTATGTCACAATCCAGTTGATTATTAATCAATATGTCTTTAAAAAAAGAAGCGTGGAACAAAATATGCAACGCCGTTGATACCATATTTATCTCCAAAAAAATGGCAAACTCGTCAATGGTTTTTTCTTGTGTCTTGTTGTTGTGATTGCCGGAATGGTGACTTCACTGACCGGAATGGGTGGTGGTGTGATTTTAATGCCATTCTTAATTTTGGTCATTAAACTAAACATTAAGGATTCGGCTCCGATATCGCACTCCATTATTTTAATTACAAGCTTTTTAACCATTATTATTGAATCAACAATGGGAAATGAAAACTACTTTAAAGATAGTCATGCCATGATTAATGTCACAACCCCAATGATTTGTGGGGCTGTTGCTGGAACAGTCGCGGCCGCTTTCTTAAAACGGTTTATTAAAAAAGAAGTTGTTATTTTATGAATATTAATTGTATTAATTTGAGCATCTATCGCGAAAATGATTTATGATTTAAGTATCAATGGAATCAATTAAGGAGAAAAATAATGAAATCATGTAATGTACAAGAATTAGAAACACTAGTTGAGGATGGATGACAGATCATTGACGTCCGTGAACCGTTAGAAATCTTTGAAATGCGTGCAGCTTATAACGCTGTTAACGTCCCTTTAGGGTCGTTAGAAGACGAAATCGGAAAACTTGATGCGAGCAAAAAATATATCTTAATGTGTCGCAGCGGAATTCGCTCAGCGACAGCATGTGATATTTTAGAAAAACATAACTTTAAACACTTATTAAACTGCGAAGGTGGTATCCTCGCGTTTAATGACTTAAATAAAGATACTCAAGAATAATAACAAAACCGCCTTTGAATGGCGGTTTTTTCGTCTTGGAAAAAGACTTTTTGTTCGCTCGTAAAATCGGGATTTTTTTATGTATAATCTTACGTGGGGGATTTAGGTAATGGACAAAGTGACAATTATCATCATTGCAGGGGGAAGTGCTTCAGGAAAAACAACTGTCGCCCAAACAATTGCCAATGAAATTTTACAAGATGAATCAGTCGCTCATTTATCAATGGACGCATATTATAAAAACCTACCACATTTAACAATTGAGGAACGTCGTAAGGTTAACTACGATCACCCCTCAGCAATTGACATTGAATTACTATGTCAACATATTGATCAATTAAAACAAGGTAAATCAATTGAAGTACCAATTTATGATTTTACGAACCATATGCAATCAGGAAAAACCGAGTTAATGGCACCAGCCAATGTTGTGATTCTTGATGGTATTTTGGCATTGCACATCGAAGAAATTCGCACTCGTGGTGACATTAAGTTATTTATTAAAACGGATGACGATATTCGTTTCATTCGTCGTTTAGAACGGGACATTAAACAACGCGGACGTGATATTGATGATATCATTAACCAATATTTAAATAGTGTTCGTCCAATGCATAAATATTTTGTGGAACCAAGTATTGATTTTGCGGATTTAATCATCCCGTACTATGAAGGCAATACAAT
Organism: Spiroplasma sp.; assembly: GCA_022712415.1. Lineage (GTDB taxonomy): Bacteria > Bacillota_I > Bacilli_A > Mycoplasmatales > Mycoplasmataceae > JALAGN01. The sequence continues at coordinate 5,170 of JALAGN010000029.1, forward strand.
TGCCATTGACTTAGTCGCAACAAAAATCTTGAACTTATTACATACCAATAAATAATTTTAAGCAATTAATTCTTTAATTGCTTTTTTTTATTTGCCATCACAAATGATTGAAATGCAGTTTAAGTTGTGTTCTAATTAATCTGAAGTAAAAATCACATATTTTATAAGATGCTAAGGGAATTTGGTTTGAATCCAAAACTGTACCAGCAACTGTAATGGTGATACGTAAATCACAATGTCATTGGGCAACCGAGAAGACGATTTACGTAGTTGAGCCTAAGTCAGGAGACCTATCTATAAATTTGTATCTTCACTTTCTGGCTAAAAGTGAAATAACTTTTGTGATACATTTTTTGTATTCTCGATTAAGTTATTTTTAGCCACGGTATTTTATCGTGGTTTTTATTTCTCAAAAAAATCAAGGAGGATATATGAAACAAAAAAATAGTTATTACAAGCAATCAGTTTCGCCGTTAGAGTATGTCAAAAATAATCTAACCGGTAACATGCGTTCGATTAATTGAAACGTGTTTAACGATGATAAAGATTTAGAAGTTTGAAATCGAATCACGCAAAACTTTTGATTACCTGAAAAGATTCCGGTTTCCAATGATATTGTCTCGTGAGCAACGTTGACTCCGCAGTGACAAGCATTAGTGACAAGAACTTTTACTGGTCTGACATTGTTAGATACCATTCAAGCAACAATTGGTGACGTCGCACAAATTAAAAATGCTCTGACAGATCACGAGCAAATTATTTACGCCAACTTTGCTTTCATGGTTGGAGTCCATGCGAGAAGTTATGGAACAATTTTTTCAACGTTGTGTTCGAGTCAACAAATTGAAGAAGCGCATCAATGAGTTGTTGACAATGAAGCTTTGCAACAACGTGCCAAAGAATTAATTCCTTATTACATTAGTGACGATCCGTTGGAATCAAAAATTGCCGCTGCATTGATGCCAGGATTTTTATTGTACGGTGGTTTCTACTTACCATTTTATTTATCAGCCCGCGGAAAACTTCCCAACACATCAGACATCATTCGTCTCATCTTAAGAGACAAAGTGATTCACAATTATTACAGCGGATATAAATTTCAAAGGAAAGTTGAAAAATTAAATTCAGAAAAACAAAATCAAATTAAAAATTTTGTTTTTGATTTGATGTATCGCTTGATTGATCTCGAAAAAAAATATTTAAAAGAATTGTATGCCGGGTTTGATATTGCTGACGACGCAATTCGTTTCAGTACTTACAACGCCGGGAAATTTTTGCAGAACTTAGGATACGACTCACCATTCACAGAAGCAGAAACAAAAATCGCACCAGAAATTTTCAACCAACTATCAGCGAGAGCAGACGAGAATCATGATTTCTTTTCGGGTAACGGTTCATCATATGTGATGGGAACTTACGAAGAAACAAAAGATGAAGATTGAGATTTTTAAGATGCCAAAAGATGTAATTAAAATAAATAATTGGAACGGTGCAAAACCTTCTGGTGAAATATTTGTCATTTACTTTTCTTCGCTCTCAAATAATACTCATCGCTTTGTGGAAAAAATAAATGTTCCGTCACAACGAATCGATGTTAATCTTGAAAAAAAATTATTAGTGAATCAAGATTTTGTTTTGATCACTCCAACCTACGGTGGTGGTGGCGATGACGATGAAGGTTCTGTTCCGATTCAAGTGAAAAAATTTTTAAACGAAAAAAATAATCGTGATCATTGCAAAGGAGTCATTGCATCGGGAAATACAAATTTTGGAAACGGTTTTGCACTTGCTGGTCCAATCATTTCTAAAAAATTAAATGTGCCGTTGCTGTACCAATTTGAATTACTCGGAACAAGTGAAGACGTGAATAGAATTAAGGAAATTTTGAAAAACTTTTGAGGTAAAAAATAAATGGAAAAAAAAGAAATAAAAAATATTTTAGACATTCCTGATGAGTGTGTTGAACTAAATGCCAAGACAAAATTATTTTACAATGATGAAAGTAATTTAGATTTGGACTTTGAAGCTGCAAAAATTTATATCGAAAAAAATGTGGAACCAAATTATTTAAATTTCAAAACGGTCAAAGAACGTTTCGAATATTTAATTGCAAATAATTATTATGAAGCGGATTTAATTTCACAATACAAAATGAGAGACATCAAACTTTTAACAGACTATGCGAATGGATTTAATCATCAGTTCAAAAGTTTTATGGGAGCACTCAAATTTTTTAATGCGTATGCTTTGAAAACTTTTGATGGTAAAAAATATTTAGAAACTTACACTGAGCGTGTGATTATGAATGCTCTCTTATTGGGTGAGGGTTCCATACAAAAAGCAAAAATTATTTTGAAACAAATAATTTTAAATCGTTATCAACCAGCAACTCCAACTTTTTTAAACGCTGGAAAAAAACAACGAGGAGAGTTTGTGTCTTGTTATTTACTTCGCGTTGAAGATAATATGGAATCAATTGCGCGAGCTGTTGGTGAATCATTACAACTTTCAAAAATGGGAGGCGGGGTTTCACTATGTCTCACAAACATTCGTGAGGTTGGATCGCCAATCAAAAATATTGAAGGACAATCAAGTGGTGTCATTCCGATTATGAAAATTTTAGAAGATTCATTTTCGTACTCGAACCAACTTGGTCAACGTCAAGGTGCCGGTGCTGTTTATTTAAATGTTCACCACCCAGATATAATTTCTTTTCTTGATACGAAGAGAGAAAATGCTGATGAGAAAATTAGAATCAAATCTTTATCACTCGGAATTATTATTCCAGATATTACATTTGAACTTGCAAAAGAAAATCGTGAGATGGCTTTGTTCAGTCCATATGACGTCAAAAAGTTTTATGGTAAACCGTTGTCAGACATTTCGATTACTGAGGAATATGAAAATTTAATCGCCAATGAGAAAATAAAAAAAACTTATATTAGTGCGCGAAAATTATTTCAAACAATTTCAGAATTACATTTTGAAAGTGGTTATCCCTTTATTCTGTTTGATGATAATGTTAACAATCGAAATGCTCATCCCGAAAGAATTGTGATGAGTAATTTATGTAGCGAGATTGTGCAACCAAGTACCGCAAGTGAGTTTGAAAGAAATTTAAATTTCAAAACAATTGGAAAAGATATTTGTTGTAACCTTGGAAGTCTCAACATTGCCAAAGCAATGGAGAGCGGAAGTGAATTCGCAGAATTAATTGCTAGTTCCATTCGTTCGCTAAATCATATTTCACGGATTTGTGATTTATCAGCCACTCCTTCCATTGAAAATGGTAATCATAACAATCATGCGATTGGACTTGGTGCCATGAACCTGCACGGATTTTTAGCAACAAATCACATTTACTACAATTCACCAGAGGCGGTTGAGTTTACGAATGTGTTCTTTTATTGCGTTGCTTTTGAAGCATTTAAAGCGTCGATGCATCTTGCCAAAGAATTTGGTCGCTTTAGTGGCTTTGAGAAAACAAGTTTTGCTGATGGAAGTTACTTTCAAAAATACACAACTTGTGAGGAGACCAAGTTTCAACCAGAGAGTACAACAATCAAAGCAATCTTTACACAATACCAAATTAAAGTACCAACACAACAGGATTGAATTAATTTGGTTGAAGAAATTAAAACCAATGGAATTGCTAATTCGCACCTCATGGCGATTGCTCCCACTGGTTCAATTAGTTACTTATCGTCGTGTACACCTAGTCTCCAACCAATTGTTTCACCTGTCGAAGTACGAAAAGAAGGTAAGATTGGCCGTGTTTACGTCCCCGCATACCAAATTTCTTTTGATAATATGCAGTATTATGCGATGGACGCTTACGAAATTGGCCCTAAAGCCATTATTGATATTGCAGCCGCAGCGCAAACACACATTGATCAAGCGATATCGTTGACACTTTTCTTTAAGGATGATGCCACATCGCGCGATTTAAATAAGGCGTATATTTACGCGTATAAAATGGGTTGTTCCTCAATTTACTACGTTCGTATTCGGCAAGAAATATTGGCCGGCAGTGAAAATTATGTTTGTGATGCCTGTGTCATTTAAGTTTTAATTTGAATGAAACTGCAAACTAATAGTTTAAAACCTTCGTTATGGAAGGTTTTTTTATGCGAAAAAAACCGCATAAATAGGCGGTTTCAATCACTTTTAAAAATTTATATTTGCATTATTTGAAAGATTGCTTTACTATTGAGGGGAATAACGAAAAATAAGTTTTTACACCTTTTTTAAAAATCGTGTATAGTAATTTATAAGTTTTAGTAGGGAGGATCATACGTAATGGCGGATGACAAAAATTTATCATATACCGAAGATAGTATTCAGGTGTTAGAAGGTCTGGATGCTGTCCGAAAACGTCCCGGAATGTACATTGGTTCAACCGATGCCAAAGGATTACATCATTTAGTTTGAGAAATCGTTGATAACTCAATTGATGAAGCGTTAGCGGGATATTGCACCCACATTAATGTGATCTTAGGTGCTGACGGAAGTGTAACTGTTAAAGATGATGGTCGGGGAGTTCCCATTGGATTACACAAAACCATGAATAAATCGACCCCAGAAGTGATTTTCTCAATTCTGCATGCCGGAGGAAAATTTGGTGGTTCAGGATACAAAACTTCGGGAGGACTCCACGGGGTTGGTTCGAGTGTTGTTAATGCTTTAAGTCGTAAGTTTAATGTCACAATTAACCGTGATGGTGTTGTGTCAGAAATTAAATTTGCTAAAGGGGGGCAATTAACCCAACCGTTAAAACAAAAAGGAACAACCAAATTAACAGGGACAACTGTGCAATTCTGACCGGACGACACCATTTTCTCAACAACGAAGTTTTCATTTAGTGTGATTTCGGAACGTTTAAAAGAAAGTGCGTTCTTAAATTCTGGGCTCAAAATTACGTTGGTCGACGAACGAAACGACAAACACGTCGAATATAAATACGACGACGGATTAGTTGAGTTCGTAAAAGAACTACAAGGTGATCAAAAAGCAGTGATTGCGGCCCCAATTGTTTTCAAAGGGAGTGCCAATGCCATTGAAAGTGAAATTGCGATGACTTACATTGACGATTTCTCGGAGAGTGTTTTAGGATTTGCCAATAACGTTAAAACCGTTGACGGTGGAACCCACATTACCGGATTCAAATCAGGATTACTAAAAGCGTTAAATGAATACGCAAGAAAAAATAATTTACTAAAAGAACGCGATAAGAAATTGGATGCCAACGATGTCAAAGAAGGTCTAATTGCCATTGTTAGTGTTAAAATTCCTGAAGACTTGATTCAGTATGAAGGTCAAACTAAAGGGAAACTAGGAACAAGTGAAGCGAAAGCGGCTTGTGAAGAAGTGACAGAACAAGGGTTCGCTTTTTGATTACTAGAAAATAAACAGTTAGCAATTACCATTGTGGAAAAAGCCTTGTTAGCTCGTCGTGCGCGCGAAGAAGCGCGAAAAGCGCGTGCCGCAGTGCGAGAACAAAAAAAAGGTTCGAAAGTCAAAAACATGCTCGGGAAATTAACCCCCGCACAGGGCCGCGATAAATTCAAAAACGAATTATTCTTGGTCGAAGGGAACTCAGCCGGTGGTTCTGCGAAATCAGGACGGGACCGTAAGTTCCAAGCGATCTTACCACTTCGGGGGAAAGTCATTAACGCCGAAAAAACCAAATTAATTGATTTATTAAAAAACGAAGAAATTGTTTCCATTATCAATTCAATTGGAGCCGGAATTGGAGCCGACTTCGATATTGATGATTCGAATTACGGGAAAGTTATTATTATGACCGACGCCGATACCGATGGGGCACATATTCAAACATTATTACTAACATTCTTCTATCGTTATATGAAAGAACTGATTATTAATAAACGTGTGTACATTGCGTTACCACCGTTATTTAAAGTCACTAATTCCAAAAAAGAAGTACAATACTTATGATTAGAAGATGAATTAAAACAATTATTAAAACAGGGGAAAAAAGTTGAAATCCAACGTTATAAAGGATTAGGGGAAATGAATGCTGACCAATTGTGATCAACAACAATGGACCCTGACCTCCGAAAACTAATTCTAGTGACCATCGAAGATGCACTAGCAGCAGAAAACTCATTTAGAATTCTAATGGGTGATGATTCGGAAAAACGGAAAGAGTGAATTGAAGAGAATGTCAAATTCACCCTTGAGGAAAATACTGAGTTTATGGACATATAATTAAAAGTAGGTGAATGTCGTGAGAAATCATGAAATCGAAAAACGGATTGAAAATATTAGCGTGCTTGTAGATGGTTTTAATAAAGCGAACTACAACTTAAAACGTTTTAAAATCTTTAATGCTTTTACGTTTTCTTGCGACCAAATTGGCGATGCTAAAATCGCGATTAATGTTATCAATGAAGAAGGTGGGGCGTTTGAAAATACAATGGCGCTCCTAGAAGAAAGTGATGAAAACTTTATCGTCTCCAACTTAGAAGACGAAAAAGAATATTTGTGACTAGCAAAAACAATTGACCGCTTTACCAAACGAACTGACGAATTAATTTCCAAAGCGCGTGAATTGGCAAAACCGCAAGTGGGAATTCTCGTGTATGATGAATTTTCTGATTCTTATATTTTAAATTCCACCACTGGTGCGATTTTATTAAAAACAAAAGAAGTCGTGAAGCAAATCGCGTCGACCAAAATTGACTTAACCAATGTCCTTTTTAATTTAAGAAAAGGGATTACCCAACAAGAATTTGGAAACGAAATTATTGGGGAAACAGTGGAAGCAATTGTTGGTTACTGCCAAAAAATTGTCAACGACATTAACGCGGTGTCGGCTAAAATTAATGAAATTGAACGGATCCCACGGGTTCAAATCGAATTCGTGGTCGAAGATGAAAAAGTGCGCATTAAAAGTTGCGTGACCGATGTCTTTAACGAAATGGATTTCCGAGGAACAACTGTTAACGACCGGGACTTCGTCTTTGATCGGTTCTCAATTGATGAGTTGGAACAAGCTTACAACTTTTTAAGAACAGAACAAGTTTTAAACAATCATATGAAAGAATTAGCAAAACTATTAATCGCTAAAACCGCACCGCGTCTTTTTGTTCAAAACGAAGGAAAAAAATGAGTGATGACAAAAGAGGGTCGTGACGTGTTGGACGATTTAAAAATTATTAACTTTATTAATGAAGATGTATCAAGTATTGAAATCAATATTGAATAGGAGTGAAATAAATGGCTAATAACGAAACAAAAAAAGAACAAGGAATAATGAGTTACGCCTTAGATGAATTAATGGGTGACAGATTTGGACGTTATGCCAAATATATTATTCAGGAACGTGCGTTACCCGATGTTCGTGATGGATTAAAACCTGTTCAACGTCGTGTCCTTTTCGCCATGAACGAAATTAATGTGACTTACGATAAACCATTTAAAAAATCAGCACGGATTGTCGGAGATGTAATTGGTAAGTACCACCCTCATGGTGATACTTCAGTTTACGATGCGCTTGTCAGAATGTCGCAATGATGAAAAAATAATGAACCGCTTGTGACAATGCACGGGAACAACGGATCGATTGACGGTGATGATGCCGCTGCGATGCGTTATACTGAATCAAGACTTTCTAAAATTGCTTCGTTACTTTTAAAAGACCTAGAAAAAAATACGGTTTTATTTGCTCCTAACTTTGATGATAGTGAACGCGAACCAACAGTTCTGCCCGGATACTTTCCCAACGTTTTAGCTAATGGCGCTTCTGGAATTGCGGCCGGATATGCAACAAACATGCCGCCGCACAATTTAGGGGAACTACTTGATGCGTTAATTTTAATTATTAAAAATAAAAAAGTTTCCCTTGATGATATTATGAAACACGTCATTGGTCCTGACTTTCCAACTGGTGGAATTATTATGGGCCGCGAAGGAATTCGCCAAGCGTTTGAAACTGGAAAAGGGCGAATCATTTTACGTTCGAAATACCACCGCGAAAATAATAATTTAATTATCGATGAAATTCCGTACGAAGTCATTAAACAAGACCTAGTTAAAAAAATCGGAGACTTTGTCGACAATAACCCACAAGTTGGTGTGCGTGAAATTCGCGATGAAACCGACCGAACTGGATTACGAATCGTGATTGAAATTAATGACGATGTTGATTTTGAAATTGCCAGAAAAATGTTATTAAAAAATACACCGTTGCAAGTTTCATACAACTATAACAACGTTGTGATTGTTGACAAACAACCAAAACTGCTAGGAATTCAAAGTTTATTAAACGCATACTTGGCGCATGTGTCTGATGTCTACATGAAAAAAACAAAATTCGAGTTTGATAAATCAGAAAAACGATTAGAAATCGTCGAAGGATTAATCAAAGCAGTCTCAATTTTAGACCGTGTCATTGAAATTATTCGTGCTTCCAAAAATCGTGGTGATGCGATTTTAAATTTAGTCAATGAATTCCAATTTACTGAAAACCAAGGTGCTGCGATTGTTGACTTACGTCTGTACCGTTTGACTTCAACTGACTTAGTGAAGTTAGAAGAAGAAAAAGCGGAACTACACGCTGCGATTGAGCACATGCAAAAAGTTATTAACGATCCGAATGTTTTCAATCAAGAATTAATTAATATTTTTACTGATATTAAAGCAGAATACGCTTCAAAAAGAAAAACTGAAATTGTTGATGAGATTGAAAACATTGATGTTGAAATCAAAAAAACAATCATTGAAAAAAATTATCAAATTTGAATTTCAAGTGATGGATATTTAAAAGCGATTGATGAACCAATGTTGCAAAAAAATGCCAACAACTTTGCAACCTTTAAAAGAAAACCAAATGACTTATGAATTGCTTCGATGCCAGCATCGTCGTTACATTATGTGATTTTAGTTTCATCGGCAGGAGTTTATTATTTAATTCCGGTTTACAAAATTAAAGAAGCAAAATGAAATGCGATTGGGATGCACGTCAATGAAGTCGCAACAATGGGTGGCCATGAAAAAATTATTTCAGCCTATGTTGTTAAAGACTTTGCCAATGCAAAACAAGAAATTTTAATTGCAACGAAAAAAGGAATGATTAAACGAACACCAATTGAATTATTGGAAACAAAATTATTCTCAAAAGCGTTCCGAATTATTAAGTTACAAGAAGGTGACGAAATTGTATCAGCTGACCTTGTAACATCAAAAACTAAATCGGTTGCGATGTTAACTTCATCTGGTTATTCTGTGCGTTATGATATTGCAGAAATTCCAAGTGTTGGACAAAACACCAAAGGGGTTAAATCAACAGTTGTGAAAGACGACGAAATTGTCGCCGGGATTGCCTTGAACGATGAAGACCTTGTCGTGATGACAAATCGTGCTAACATTAAACGCTTGAAACAAAGCGATGTTCCGTTAATGGCTCGTCCTAAACGGGGAATTCGTTTGTTCCCGTATAATAAAAAAGCAAACGAAGCTGCCATTGCCTTGTACCAAGTTAAAGTCAACGATCAAATTGAAATTTTAAATGAAGACGATGAATTGAAAATTCAAAAAGTTAAAGATTTAAAATTACTTTCAGCTGAAAGTGTATGTGATGATTTAGACTTTGAAGATATTGTGATGACAAATATTCAACGTGGTGCTGTCGTTAAAAACGGAGACGTTCCACCAAAACCAGCTTCGTCAGATGATGACGATTCCAATAAAGTGGAAGTTAAACCAACTAAAGTTACAGCAAGTCCGAAAAAAGTAACACCAAAAGTTACTAAAGCGGCGCCTGCCCAACCAAGAGCGGTTGAAGAAGAAAACACAGTTGAGTTACAGGTTGAGATTGATGATATTTTAGATTAAGATGAATAATCAATTCATCTTTTTTATTTTTATGATTTAATAGTGGGGGTGAAGAAAATGAAAAAACATGTCGGTAAAATTATTCGCTTTTTATTTAAAAATCCCGAGTCGCGTTTTGGGGTCGCGATTTTTGCGTTGTTTGATAATGAAAAAAGAACGATGGTCATTAGTGGGAACATTGCGACCATTGATCCGGGAAAAGTGATTGAAATCGAAGGTGAAACAGTCGTTGATACAGCTAAAAACCGAAAAACATTTCAAGTTGAGACGTACAAACAATACGTCTCAAGTAATCGCGAGTACTTAGTCCGTTATCTTTCATCGAGTGTTTTTCCGACGATTGGGAAAAGTCTAGCTGAAAAAATTGTGAACCACTACCAAAGTGCATATAGTAAAAATGTGATTGATGAAATTGCTAGTCACCCTAATGACCTAAAAACAATTGATGGGGCGACCGAGATTAAAATTAAAATTATTTTAGATGTGATCAAATCATTAAATGACAACACCGTTGAAAATGACTTTATTCAAAATAATTTAAACCAAAAATTCCTAAACCAAATTTTAACCAAAGTAAAAGACCCAAATGAACAATATCTAATTCTCCGAAATGACTTCTATAATTTTGCGTACCAAAATCAATTAGTACCATTTAGTGATGTAGATGATGTGGCTTTATTTTATGGTATGCCGCTTGATTCGGAAGTGCGAATTTCTTGACATGCTTGAAATATCGTCAAAGAACATTTAGTCAGAACTGGTGCTACTTATATGGAATACGCCAAACTAAAAAAAGAACTCCAAAACGTTTTTTTAAACATTGATAACATCCATGAGAAATTAATTTATGCAAAACAACAACAAATTTTGTTTTTCAAAGATGGGGAAAAAGTTTACACCCAAGAGTCATTCAATGACGAGGAGTACATTGCTTTAACACTCTTTAATTTTACAAATCGTCGTCAATATTTGGAACACGATTTAGATTTTGCGGCTGCGATTAAAAAAGTTGAAACCAAAATCAATGCCAAAATCAGTGATAAGTTTCAAGAATACAATGACGATCAAAGAAAAGCCTTACAAGAATTTACCCAAAATGATTTTCAAATTGTTACAGGTGGACCAGGAACAGGAAAAACAACGGTGATTTCTGGCCTTGTTTATTTATTTCAAGAACTATATCCAGAAGTTAGTGAAAAAGATATCGCGATTGTTACGCCAACTGGGAGAGCAGCAAGTCGAATTAACGAAAGCACCGGCTTTGCCGCAACGACAATTCACCGTTTGCTAAAATATTCTGGTGACAACATTTTTGCTGTCAACGAAAATAATAAGGATTACAAAAAAATGCTCATCGTTGATGAATCTTCAATGATCGATCAACACTTATTTGCGGAGTTGCTCCGCGGAATATCAGGGTTAGAAAAAATCATTTTAGTTGGAGACGTTGACCAGTTGCCAAGTGTGGGTTACGGAAATGTCTTTGATGACTTGATTAAATCGGGCGAGTTTGTCGTTTCACGTTTAATTAAAAACAATCGGCAAAAAGATGCGGACGGTAACGGAATTATTGAGTTGGCAAATGCGATTCAAAATGAAACGCTAGATGATTTTGATTTTACAGCTTACAAAAATTTAACAGTCTTTGAGAATGCAATAATTGATGGTGCAATTTGTGACAAAATTAAGGAAATTGTGCCGGAAAATACCCCGGAATCGATTGGAAAATTACAAGTTATTGCTCCAATGAATGCTGGTGATTATGGTGTGCAAAACTTAAATAAAATCCTGCAGAAAGTCTATCATCCTGCAGAAACTGGTGGATACAAACGATACGATTATACGTTCCACGATAATGACAAAATTATTTGTGTTGAAAATAACCCGTTAAAACAAATTTATAACGGTGATATTGGGATCATTGACAAACTTAAAATTGGGAAAAAAACAATTGAAACAGCCAATGCGATTTTTGGTGGCAAAGATGTTAATTTATCAAACACTGATTTCACAGCGATTAAATTAGCTTATGCTTGTACAATTCATAAAACACAAGGAAGTGAATTTGATAATGTGATTGTTGTAATTGACACTAATAATAACAAAAACAACTTCATGATTAATAAAAAACTCTTGTATACAGCAATTACAAGGGCAAAAGACCACTTATACATCTTTGCAAATGTAGCCCAATTTAAGCAATATGCTAAAAAACCAGCACCAATTCGTAAAACAACACTGTCTGAACGGTTAAAAGAAATCGCACGAATAGTATAATAA